>DASQBH010001561.1:0-2005 GCA_035635315.1 Longimicrobium sp. | reverse complement strand
GGTCGTCTCCCTCCTGGCCGTGCTGAAGGCCGGGGGCGCGTACGTGCCGCTGGACCCGGGTCTGCCCGCCGAGCGGCTGGCGTACATGCTGGAGGATTCCGGCGTGGCCGTGCTGCTCACCCAGGCGCGGCTGCGCGGTATCCTCCCCGCTTGCGACGTGCCGGTGCTGGACGTGGACGCGGCGTGGGATCTCGTCGCGGGGGAGAGCGCGGAGAACCCCGCGCCCGTCGTGACGCCGTCGAACGTGGCGTACGTCATCTACACCTCCGGCTCCACGGGCCGCCCCAAGGGGGTGATGAACCAGCACCGGGGCGTGGTGAACCGCCTGGTGTGGATGCAGGCGCAGTTCGGCATCGGCGCGGACGACGTGGTGCTGCAGAAGACGCCGTTCTCGTTCGACGTGTCGGTGTGGGAGTTCTTCTGGCCGCTGCAGCAGGGCGCGCGGCTGGTGATGGCGCGGCCCGACGGCCATCGCGATCCGCTGTACCTGCAGGAGGTGATCGAGCGGCGCGGGGTGACCACGCTGCACTTCGTCCCCTCCATGCTGCAGCCGTTCGTGGAGGCGGTTGAGGCCGGCCGCTGCGCGTCGCTGCGTAACGTGGTCTGCAGCGGCGAGGCGCTGCCGCCGGCGCTGGTGCGGCGCTTCTACGACCGGTTTGCCGGCCCGGTGGTGCTCACCAACCTGTACGGCCCCACCGAGGCGGCCGTGGACGTGAGCTGCTGGACCTGCCCGCGCGACGAAGCGGCCGACATGGTGCCGATCGGCCGCCCCGTCTGGAACACACAGTTGTACGTACTGGACGCGTCGCTCAATCCCGTTCCGGTTGGTGTGCCGGGCGAGCTGTACATCGGCGGGGTGCAGGTGGCGCGCGGGTACCAGGGCCGCGCTGCGATGACCGCGGAGCGCTTCGTCCCCGATCCGTTCTCGGTGCGAGGCGGCGCACGGCTGTACCGCACCGGCGACCGGGCGCGGTGGCGGGCGGACGGCGCCATCGAGTACCTGGGGCGGCTGGACTTCCAGGTGAAGGTGCGCGGCTTCCGCATCGAGCTGGGCGAGATCGAGGCCGCGCTGCGCCAGGCACCCGGCGTAAGGGACTCCACCGTCGAGGTGCGCGAGGACCAGACGGGCGACCGGCGGCTGGTGGCGTACGTGGTGGGCGATGCGGAGGCCGAGGTGCTGCGCGAGCGCCTGCGCCAGAGCCTGCCGGAGTACATGGTCCCCTCCGCGTTCGTCTTCCTGGACGCGCTCCCGCTGACGCCCAACGGCAAGCTGGACCGCAAGGCGCTGCCGGCGCCGGAGGGGGATGCATACGCGCGGCGGAGCTACGAGGCACCGCTGGGGGAGATCGAGGCGGCGCTGGCCGAGATCTGGGCGGAGGTGCTGGGGGTGGAGCGGGTGGGGCGGTGGGACCACTTCTTCGAGCTGGGCGGGCACTCGCTTCTGGCGATCAAGCTGATCGGGCGGATGCGGCGGGTGGGGCTGTACATGGAAGTGCGGGCACTGTTCACCACGCCGGTGCTGGCCGAGCTGGCCCTGGCCGTGGGCGGAGCGTCTCTGGAGGTGGAGGTCCCCGCGAACCGGATCCCGGAGGGGTGCGGGTCCATCACGCCGGAGATGCTGCCGCTGGTGGAGCTGAGCCAGGCGGAGATCGACCGGATCGTGGCGGGGGTGCCGGGCGGAGCCGCGAACGTGCAGGACATCTACCCGCTGGCCCCGCTGCAGGAGGGGATCCTCTTCCACCACCTGCTGTCGCTGGAAGGGGACCCGTACCTGCTGTCGAGCGTGGCCGAGTTCGACACCCGCGCGCGTCTGGATCAGCACCTGGCGGCACTGCAGGCGGTGATCGATCGCCACGACATCCTGCGCACGGCCGTGGCCTGGGAAGGGCTGCGCGAGCCGGTGCAGGTGGTGTGGCGCCACGCGCCGGTCCCCCTGGAAGAGGTGGAGCTGGACCCCGCCGGCGGCGACGCGGCTGAGCGGCTGTACGCGCGCTTCGACCCGCGC
>DASQBH010001560.1:0-2020 GCA_035635315.1 Longimicrobium sp. | reverse complement strand
GATGCCGATTCCTCGTCGGGGGCACGATCCATGATGCGCTCCGGCGGCCCATGGCCGGCGGTGCCGGACACGAGACGACCAGGAGGTCCACCATGCGCGGGATCGGCAGAGAGGTTCGCAACGGCGTCTTTGCGGCGGGGGTGCTGGGGAGCCTGGGCTTTGGCGCGGCGGGGGCGTTCGCCCCCGTGGCGGAGGCCTCGGCGCCGCCCACCTGCAAGCCCGACCAGTGCAACACCTACTGCGTGGCACGCCACGGCCCGTTTGCGCACGGCGAGTGCTGGGGCGACGAGTGCCTGTGCGCGATCTGACCACCCGGCGCGCGTAGCCGGCCCGGCGCCGCCGGGAGCCAGCCTCCGCCGGCCGCTCCCGCTCCCGCGGCGCCCGGGCAGCGTCATCCGTGCGTGACGGAGACACACGCGGAGCGGCGGATGAGCAGAGGGGTGATGCCGCTCCTCGCTCCTCCGCGGCTCTTCGCGTAACGTGGACCCGCCCGGCCGCGGCGTCGTCCCGGGGTCCCGTAAAGACGACGACGCCAGGGAGGATGGAACCCGCGGACCCGCAGGCGCGGTACACCGGAGTCGGCCTCCCCGCCTTGCGCGTACGCTGCGCGAGGAAGTAGCGTGGCCGGTACACGGAATCGGACCGGGAGCTTTGCCCGGCCGCGGCCGGCTGGCCCGCGCGGTGCCCACGTGCCGCGCGGGGCGTCTTTTCCCGGACAGGAACACGCAGAGGATGGAAGACGACACCCGGCGCACGCACGCGCGGCCCGACGCCGACGCGTTCGAGCGTGAGATGACCACGGACCTGGACGACCGCACGGACGACAGGCCGCGCGGAATGCCGCTGCACACCCGCATCCTGCTGGGGCTGGTGCTGGGCGCCGTCACGGGGCTCACCGCCAGCGCCCTGCTGGGGCCCGACGACCCGCGGCTCGCGTGGACGGTGCGCAACCTGGCGCAGCCCATAGGCGGGCTGTTCGTGCGGCTGCTGCTGATGGTAGTGATCCCGCTCGTCTTTTCCGCGCTGGTGGTGGGCGTCGCGGGGGTGGGCGACATCCGCAAGCTGGGGCGCGTGGGAGCCAAGGCGTTCGGCTACACCCTGGTGGTCTCCGCCATCTCCGTTGTCATCGGCCTGACGCTGGCAAACACCATCCGCCCCGGCGAGCGCGTGTCGGCGCAGACGGCGGCGGCGCTGGAGGCGCGCTACGGCGAGCAGGCGCAGGCCCGCGTGGAGGCCGCCGGCATCGGCGAAGACGGCGTCGCGAAGAAGCCGGCGCTGCAGGAGGCGGTGGAGACGCTCATCCCCGCCAACCCCGTCGCGGCCATCGCGGGCGACACGCCCAACCTGCTGCACCTGATGTTCTTCGCCCTGGCCCTGGGCGTGGCGGCCACGCTGGTCAAGGCGGCCGTGGTGGCGCCCTTTCTACGGGTGATGGAATCGCTCTTCGAGATCTCGGTAAAGCTCATCGAGATCATCATGAAGATGGCGCCCTACGCGGTGTTCGCCCTGCTCTTCGCCAACACGGCCGGGTTCGGGCTGGACCTGCTGGCCACCCTCGCCTGGTTCGTTCTGACCGTGCTGCTGGGGCTGGCGATCCAGATGTTCGGCGTGTACTCGATCTCCGTGCGCCTGCTGTCGAAGATGTCGCCGCTGGAGTTCTTCCGGCGGATCAAGACGGTGCTGCTCACCGCCTTCAGCACCTCGTCCAGCAACGCCACCCTGCCCACGGCACTGCGGGTGAGCGAGCAGAACCTGGGCGTGCCGCCGCAGATCAACTCGTTCGTGCTGACCGTGGGCGCCACGGCCAACCAGAACGGGACGGCGCTGTACGAAGGGGTGACGGTGCTCTTCCTTGCGCAGATCGCGGGGGTGGACCTGACGCTGGCGCAGCAGGTGACGGTGGCGTACCTGGCCATCCTGGGCGGCATCGGCACGGCGGGGGTGCCGTCGGGATCCATCCCGTTCATCATCCTGGTGCTGAGCACCATCGGGGTGAACCCGGCGCTCATCGGCATCATCC
>DASQBH010001559.1:0-2532 GCA_035635315.1 Longimicrobium sp. | reverse complement strand
GAGGGATGGAAGCGCGGCAGGGGGCACATCCGCGTTTTTTGAGGAGGGCATGCGGATCGCGGGATGGTCTCCGCAACGCACAGGAGCAAGCCGTCCACACCAACCTGATGCGCGATCTGGAGAACCATCCACCCCCAGGATCGTGAGCGGCACCTGGAAGACGCTGGTCTTGAAAGATGAAGATCATCCGGAAACGTTGACTTTCCGAGGCCACACGGAATAGAAAGATTCCGCGGGCCGGTGACTCGACGACTGGTTACGAGCGGCCCGAGAGTAGATTTGTCAGTCGGCGCCAGGGATCTGTGCTCACGGACGACTCCACGCGGCGCCTCCCTCGAAATGACGGGCTGTGGCGCGCGGTGCCGGCGGAGGGCAACGATCCAACCCCGGGGTGAAGAACATGAGGCCGATCCAGCTGATCCGCACGTTCGCGATCCTCCTTTTTCTCACCGGGTGCGCCTCGGCGGCGGGGGCGGGGCCCCGGACGTACCACGTCACCTTTCGCACGGACGCGCCGTCGTCGCGGCACGTGCTGCCGTTTCCCGTGGAGACGGTGTGGGCCGCGCTGCCGCGGGCGTACGCGGAGATGCAGCTTCCCGCGGGGCCGGTGACGCGCGAGCGGCTGGAGTTCACCACCCCGCAGCTGCGGGTGCAGTACCAGTTGTACGGGCGCAAGAACAGCGACTTCTTCGAATGCGGTGTCGTAGATGGCGGCCGGCGGCTGGAGGACCACGGCGAGGTGATGCTGGCGATGATCACGCGCCTGCAGTCCGGCGGCGCCGGGACGGTGGTGATGACGCAGGTGGATGCGTACGCGCGGCGGCGCGACGTGGCGGCAGACCCCGTCGCCTGCAGCAGCCGCGGCGTGCTGGAAGAGGCGCTGGTCGCCGCGCTGCGCAAGCACCTGCAGGGCGCCCCCGCCGCCCGCTGACCTTTTAGATCGAGCGAGTTCTCGTGAAGCTGCCCCGGCACCACGCCATCCTGGAGCTGGTCCGCAACCGCCGCATCGCGTCGCAGGAGGCGCTGCGCGAGGCGCTGCTGGAGCGCGGCATCGACGTGGCGCAGGCCACGCTCTCGCGCGACATCCGCGACCTGGGGCTGATCAAGGCGCCGGACGAGGGCGGCGGATCGTCGTACGTGATCCCCGCCGGCGGCGCCGAGACGGGGCCCAACCTGCAGCGGCTGCTCCCCGCCCTGTACGTGGGCGCCGACGGGGTGGGCAACCTGCTCATCCTCAAGACGCTGGTAGGCGGCGCGCAGCCGATCGCCGTGGCCATCGACGCCGAGGGGTGGCCGGAGATCGTGGGCACCATTGGCGGCGACGACACCATCCTGATCGTGCTGCGCAGCCCGGACCACCGCGAGACCATCGTCACGCGCATCGAGGCGATCGCGGACCGGCGGGGGGAGTGAGGGTGAAGGGGTGAACGGGTGACGGCGTGAGGTGGCGGTTGTCGGCCAACCGCAAACCGCACAATCACTTCGCGGCCGTCGATTCCGAAACACAGGTGCGCCTGGTCACGTACACACGCGCCGCGGGTTGCGTGGGGGGCGCCCACGCGTGAATTTGCAGGCTACCCGCATCACCCCACCCGCCCGGGCACAACGGAGCTGCGACATGGCCCTCTGGGACTTCATCAAGACCGAGCTCATCGACATCGTCGAGTGGCTGGATGCCACCGGCGACACGATGGTCTACCGCTTCGAGCGGCACGACAACGAGATCAAGAACGGCGCGCAGCTCATCGTGCGCCCCGGCCAGGCCGCCGTGTTCGTGGACCAGGGGCAGATCGCCGACGTGTTCGGCCCCGGCCGCTACGAGCTCAAGACCGACAACCTGCCCATCCTGAGCACCCTGCGCGGATGGAAGTACGGCTTCAACTCGCCGTTCAAGGCCGAGGTCTACTTCGTAAGCACCAAGGTCTTTACCGACCTCAAGTGGGGCACCAAGAACCCCATCATGCTGCGCGACCCGGAGTTCGGGCCGGTGCGGCTGCGCGCCTTTGGCACCTACGCCGTCAAGGTGGGCGAGCCGGGCAAGTTCATCGCGCAGATCGTGGGCACCAACGGGGTGTTCACCACCGACGGCATCAGCGACCAGATCCGCAACTTCATCGTCAGCCGCTTTACCGAAGCGCTGGGCGAGGGCAAGATCCCGGCGCTGGACCTGGCCGCCAACTTCTCGGAGCTGGGCGCTGCCGTCCGCAACGTCATCGGGCCCGAGGTGGGCGAGTACGGGCTGGAGATCACCACCTTCCTGGTGGAGAACATCTCCCTCCCGGAAGAGGTGGAGAAGGCGCTGGACAAGCGCACCAGCATGGGCGTGATCGGCAACCTGAACGCGTACACGCAGTTCCAGGCCGCCAACGCCATGGAGGCCGCGGCCGACAACCCGGGCGGCGGCGCCGCGGACGGGATGGGGCTGGGGATGGGCTTCGCCATGGCGCAGCAGATGGCCAGCGCCATGGGTGGCGGCGCTGCGGCCCCGGCTGCGGGCGGACCGCCGCCGGTGCCCCAGGCGGGACTCTTCTT
>DASQBH010001558.1:0-2815 GCA_035635315.1 Longimicrobium sp. | reverse complement strand
GAGATCGAGGTGGAGTCCGGCGCGGCCGTCGCATCGGTGGACCACACCTTTACGCACGTCCGCGCCACCTACCACGCCGTCCGCTGCACCATCCTTTCCGGCCAGCCCCGCGCCGTCCGCTACGACGACTTTGCCTGGGTGCCGTGGGCGCGCATCGCCGACTACGCGCTCCCCGTCGCGCAGAAGCGCATCGCCGCGCTCGCGGACCCGCACCTTCTCATCTGATCCCGAATCCGCAAAAAGATCGACGTCTCATATCATACCAGATCCGGGAAAAGAGTAAGGGTACAGAGGAACAGACAACAGCCAGAGGAACAGAGGAAACCGATCTCCCTCTTTTCCTCTGGCTGTTGTCTGCATCTCTGTACCCTCGATGTTCTTTTTCCGGATTCGGTATCACACAGAGCAACAGAGATGAAGCATTTCTCTGTTCCTCTGCTGCTCTGTGTGCCAATTCCCTTTACCGGAACCAGGAGACGCGTCAGCAGAACATCGGCGCGGGAAAGTCCTCGTCGGGGCCGGTCCACACCAGCTTGAGCGGCTCTTCGGCGGCGCGGGCAAAGTAGTTCTGCACGTAGCGCACGCCGTCGATCACCTCGTCGGAGGGGATGTGCGTGTGCCCGAAGACGTGCACGCGCGGCTGGATGCGGCGGATCTGCGCCTCGATCCCCAGCGACCCCGCCACCAGCGGCAGCCCCTTGAAGTACAGGTTGCGCACCTCCGGCACCAGCTCCGGCCGCGGCACGAAGTGGGAGAAGGTGATGACGGGCGCGTCGTAGGGGCGCACCCGCGGCTCGTTCAGCTGCAGGAACGCCTGGTCGATGCGGCCCATCCCCGCCGGCCACTTGCAGAAGTAGCGGTCCGACCACGCCTCCAGCTCCTCCTCCACCCCCTCGCCGCGCACGTCGAAATCCGGGTTGTACCACGAGAACAGCGGCACCACCCACGTTCCGCCCACGCGCGCCGGCTCCGTACGCACCCCCGTCTGGTCGCACACGCGCAGCACCGCCCGGAACTTTTCCATGCTGTCCCGGTCCTCGCCGCGCACCCACAGCTCGTGGTTGCCGGGAACGAAGAAGACCTCCGCGAACCGCCCCGCCAGCCACTCCAGCGTATCGCGCAGCACCAGCTCGTTGTCGGCGATGTCGCCGGCCACGATCAGCACGTCGTCGCGGTGCCCCGCCAGCCCCGCGCGCTCCAGCGCCGCGCGGTTCTCGCGAAAGTCCGTGTGCAGGTCGGAGATGGCGTAGATGCGCATCAGACGGCGCCGCCGTCCGGAGCCAACGGACGGCGGGGAAAGAAGCGGTGGATGGTGATCGGCCCCATGAATCCGCGTGCCCTCAAACCTGCACGTTGAACGTCCGCAGCACGTCGTTCAGCGAGGTCTTCTTGTCGGTGGATGCCGTGCGCCGCCCGATGATGAGCGCGCACGGCACGCCAAACGTTCCCGCCGGGAACTCCTTGGGCATGGACCCGGGGATGACCACGGAGCGCGCCGGCACCCGCCCCTTGGTGATCACCGGCTCCTCGCCCGTCACGTCGATGATGGAGGTGGACGCGGTAAGCACCACGTTGGCTCCCAGCACCGCCTCCTCCTCCACCACCACGCCCTCCACCACGATGCAGCGCGAGCCGATGAACGCGCCGTCCTCGATGATCACGGGCGATGCCGAGGGCGGCTCCAGCACCCCGCCCAGCCCCACGCCGCCGGACAGGTGCACGCCCTTGCCCACCTGCGCGCACGAGCCCACGGTGGCCCAGGTATCGACCATGGTCCCCGCGCCCACGTACGCGCCGATGTTCACGTAGCCGGGCATCACCACGCAGCCGGGCTCCAGAAAGCTGCCGTAGCGCGCCACGCCGGGCGGCACCACGCGAATCCCCTGCGCCTGCAGGTCCGTCTTCGTGCGGATCTTGTCGTAGAAGCGCAGGTCGCCCGCCTCCATGGGCTCCAGCGGCCGCAAGGCGAAGTAGAGAAGGATGGCCTCCTTGACCCACGCGTTCACCCGCCAGTCCCCGTCGGTCTTCTCCGCCACGCGCACCTGCCCGCGGTCCAGCAGGGCGATGGTCTCCTCCACCGCCTGCGCGACCTCGCGGTCCTTGAGCCGCTCGCGGTCCTGGTACGCCTGCGAGATCAGGGTTTCCAGCTGCTCCATCTGCATCCGTCCTGGTGATGATTCCGCCGTTCCGCCGCCCGTTCTGCGGCGCGGAAGCTAGCCGGGCGCCCCCGCTGCGACAAGCGGGCCCTCTCCCCCGCCGGGCCTTTCGCTCGTTCCTCGCGACGGCCGGCGACGTCATCGCTTCGGCGGGTGCGGCGCGTGAGGCAAGCGCCCCCCTCCCCGGCCCTCTCCCACAAACTGCGTGGGGGGAGGGAGAACGGCGGATAGCAGCGGCTCGTCGACAGGCATCAGTCTGCGCCAGCGGGCCGCCCCCTCTCCCGGCCTCTCCCCCAAAAACCCTGGGAGAGAGGTGACGCGCTCGACAAGCCTGTGGCGCGCATTCGAATTCTCCCCTCTCCGCGAGGAACGAGCGGGGAGGGGCCGGGGGAGGGGCACCCCGCCGGCGCCAGTTCGATCCCCGTCGTCGAACCCTGGTCCATCGGCAACCCCAACCTCCCCCAGCAGTTTTGGGGGAGGTGGGCGAGTAATGCGAGCCCGGAGGGGGCGGGCGGGCGCCGCTCGATGCCTGCCGCCGAGCATCCGAAGCAGGACATACATCGACATACACCGACATGCATCACTTGAACGATACAGAGCTGACGCTCGGCTACTCGCCGTGCCCCAACGACACCTTCATCTTCCACGCGCTGGTGCAC
>DASQBH010001557.1:0-12325 GCA_035635315.1 Longimicrobium sp. | reverse complement strand
GGGCTCAACGACTTCAACGTCATGCCGTCGCACAGCGTGCGGATCTACGAGGCGATGAAGGCGCGTGGGCTGCCCGTCTCGCTCTACCTCCACCAGGGCGGCCACGGAGGCGATCCGCCCGCCGACATGGTGAACCGCTGGTTCACGCACTACCTGTACGGCGTGGACAACGGCGTCCGCAACGATCCGCCGGTGTGGGTGGTGTCGAGCACCGCCGCCGATTCGGCCCGCACCAGGGCGCGTACGCCGGGCGAAGGTGGCGGGAGGCCGGCGCCGGTTCCGTTCGCGTCGTTCCCGGCGCCGGGATCGGCGCCCGTCCGGCTGCATCCCACGCGTGGCGGCAACGGCATCGCCCCGCTTGTCCTCCGTCCCTCGCGGGGGCGCGACTCCATCGTCGACAACGTCGCCATCAGCGGCAGCGCCAATGCCGGCGCGCCGCGCTCGGCCCATCGCCTGCTCTTCGCGACGGCACCGCTCGCGGATTCGCTGCGCATCTCCGGCACGCCGCGCGTGACGGTGCGCGTCGCTGTCGACCGCCCCGCGGCGAATCTCACCGTCTGGCTGGTGACGCTGCCCTACGATTCGACGAAGATCGGCGACGCCAGCCGCGCCGGCGTGGTGACGCGCGGGTGGGCCGACATCCAGAACCACGCGTCGCTCACGCGCGGCGGCGACTACGACTCAAAGCGCCGCGGCGAGCCGCTGGTCCCGGGGAGGTACTACGACCTGACCTTTGATCTGGAGCCGGACGATCAGGTCATTCCGGCGGGAAAGCAACTCGGGATCATGATCATGTCGAGCGATCCGGAGTTCACGCTCTGGCCCAGGCCGGGAGCGCGGCTGACGGTGGATCTCGCGGGGACGTCGTTCCTGGTGCCCATCGTGGGGGGCGGCGAGGCGCTGGTGCGCGCGGGCGGTGTGCGGCGAAGCCGCTGATCCAGGCGAGATCCAGGTCGACCGAAGATGCCGACGCGGGGCGGAGCACGGCGCCGGCCGTTGAAGTAGTAGACGGTTCGAAGCGCCCCTCAGAGGGTGTCCAGGTTGCCGAATTCCTGACGCAAGCGCTTGACCTCCTGAGGGAGCGCACACGGAGAACTCAAAGATACGCAACCGGTTGCGCGCGGCCGAAGGCTACTCCCGGGCATGACGGGGCCAGATCCGGAGTTGCGATCCAGCCCATTCGTTCTGCCGGCCAGGTCCTTCGGTCGGCGCCAAATTGCTTCGTAGCAGCGAGTCAGGCGCGGCGCCTCCCTCAGAAAGTCAAGCAGTCAAGCTGATTCCTAAACCCACTCTCACGACGACCCGGGAACAGGCGGGGGGCTGATCTCGCGCGCAAAGTAGTCGGGACCGGCCCGGAGCGCCCCGCAACCTGCCATCCGGCTTCACCTGATGCGCGATCCCGTGAACCGTCCCCTCGCACGACCGCAGCGGGAACACGCCGGCCTTCTTGCGCTCCGAGACTTTTCAAGATCGCGCATCAGGTGTTCGTGAAGGCCGGGTCCGGTGCGCTTCCGGCAGTCATCGGCGCCGGCTGATGATGGGGATGATGGGGATGATGGGGATGAGCATGAGGGGGTCCCTCAAAAAATTTCTCATGGCCCCTCACTGCGTCCACACCATCCGCCCAACCCGACGTCCCACGCCCGATGTCCAACCCGAAACGGAGAAGCGCTCCCGCTGGCTTCGGGAATGCCGCCGAACGACGGCTGAACCGCGTCGGCGCACCGTCACTCTGCCCCTGCAGCCAGATCGCCGGAGAGCCCGTTTTGATCAGGCGGAGCATTGAAGAGAATCGCGGATGATGCCCCGCATCCACATCCTCCGTCTTCTTCCTCCGTGTCCGCCACACCTTCCCGTCCCGGCCTCCCCAGGCTCGCCGCGCGTCCTCGTTCCACCTCCGCGATCGCGTCGTACGGGAACCGCCGGATCGGCCTCAGGCAGGAGAAGCGTTTGCGTGATGGCGGGATACGGAGGTGGGGGAGTGAAACAAATTGTTCCGCGGGATCGTCGTCAGGCGGGTGGAAGACGGTCGCAAATCATTGGGCAGGAACGTTCTCCACGCACGGGGACGGCGGACGGGCCCGTCGGACCGGTGGCGCGGGCACAGGGCCGGTCCGTTTGACAGGTTACGATCCAGGCTGAGCCCTGCACCCGGGACCGGTTGCAGTTTCATACATCTAGCGACATATTATAGAAGAAATGTCTGCTCCCTGCACCGGCTCGTGCACCCTCCCTGGCCGCGGTGGCACCCTCGGTTCCGCCTTGCCATGACAACGGATTTACGTCTCCAGCCGCGCCCCTCGCCCACCGTGCTCCCGGAGACGGTCTCTGCGGGCGGAGGACACCCTTTGCGTCGAAACACGTACATAGCGCTTTCGGTGTGGCTCGCCGCGAACATGCTGATGCTGGCGTCCGACTTTCGGGGCGCCGTGCTGCACGGTGGACGGGCCGTTACGCCGGGGGTGGCGCTGCTGCTTGCCGTGCCGTCGTCGCTGGTGCTGGCCGCGGCGGGGTGGGCGGCGTTTCGCCTGACCCGGCTGCACCCGGTGGCGCGGCCCGCCAAGGCGCGCGGGCTGGCCGTGCACGTGATGGCGGCCTTCGGCTTCTCCGCGCTGAACGTGGCCGCGCGCAAGGGCGTGCGGCTGCTGCTGGCGGACTCCGGCCCCGGCTTTCGGGCAGAAGCGGACGCGAGCGAGCTGGGGGCGGTGGCGGTCGTCTATGCGCTCATCGCCGTGGCGGCCCACGCGCTGGAGTACGCCCGCCGCTACCGCGAGCGGCAGATGGCCGGGCTGCGGCTGCAGGCTTCTCTCGCCCGCGAGGAGCTGGAGCGGACGGAGGCGGAGCTGCGGGTGCTCAAGCTTCAGCTGAACCCGCACTTTCTCTTCAACTCTCTGCACGCCGTAAGCGCGCTGGTGCACGACGCCCCGGGCGCGGCGGAGCGGATGGTGGTGCGCCTGGCCGACCTGCTGCGCCACGCCGCCACCCGCGTGGGAACGCAGGAGGTGCCGCTGGACGAGGAGCTGCGCACCCTGGAGCCGTTCCTGGAGGTGGAGGAGATCCGCATGGGGGGGCGGTTGCGGGTGGAGTGGGCCATCGAGCCCGACGCGCGCGACGCCTGGGTGCCCCACATGGTGCTGCAGCCGCTGGTGGAGAACGCCATCAAGCACGGCCTGGCCGCGCGCGCGGAAGGCGGATGCGTGCAGGTGGCGGCCCGGCGCCGCGGCCCCTGGCTTACCCTGGAGGTGCGCGACGACGGCGTGGGACTGGCCGCCGCCACGGCCAACGGGGCGGCGGGGGCGGGGATCGGCACGGCCAACACGCGCGCGCGGCTGGAGCAGCTGTACGGCGCCGCGCACGCGCTGGAGATCGCCCCGGCGGAGGGGGGCGGCACGCGGGTGTCGCTGCGCATTCCCTGGCACCAGGCGCCCCTCCCCACCCGCGCCCTCCCGGGGGACCCGGCGCCGGCCCTTTCCGGCTCCTCCCGGTTCGGCTGGACGGCGAGGGGGGTGGCGGCCGCGTTCTTTCTGCTCCTCTGGTGGCGCGGGTACCTGAGGATGCTGGGCCACACCGCGACCGGCGGCCGCACGGTGGGGGTGCAGGAGGCGGCCGTGTGCGGAATGCTGAGCGCGGCCATGATCACGCTTCTCGCCAGCGCCGCGTTCTTGCTGGCGCGGACGACGCCGGTGGTGGCGGGACAGGTGGGGCGGGCGGTGCTGCGGCACGCGCGCGCGGGGGTGCTGCTGGGGGTGGCGGTGGCGCTGGAGCGCAACGCCTGCGCCGTCCTGTGGGGGTCGCCTCCCTCGATGATCTTCAGCCTTGCCGGACTGCGGGTGGTCGCGCTGGAGACGGCGGTGTGTGCGGCGGTGTTCTCCGGCCTTTCGGTGGTGGCGCACGCGGTGGAGTACGGCCGCCGCGCGCGGGTGTCGGAGGCGGCGCGGCTGCGGCTGCAGGCGTCGCTGGCCGGCGCTCGGCTGCGGCGCACCTCCGCCGAGCTGCGCGGCCTGCGGATGCAGGTGAACCCCGCGTTCCTCTTCACGGCGCTGCGCGCGGTGGCGTCGCGGGTGCACCACGCCCCGGCCGACGCGGAGCGCATGCTGGTGCGGCTTGCGGACCTGCTGCGCCAGGCCATGCGCGGCACGGGCGGGCAGGAGGTGCCGCTGGAAGAGGAGCTGGAGGCGCTGGAGCCGTTCCTCGAGGTGGAGCGCATTCGCCTGGGCGGGCGGCTGCGGGTGGAGCGGGGGGTGGACGACGACGCCCTCGACGCGCTGGTGCCGCACACCGTCCTGCAGCCGCTGCTGGCCCGCGCCGTGGGCCGCGAGCCGGCGAACGGCGCGGAGGTGTTCATCGGCGTCTACGCGCGGAGGGACGGCGACTGGCTGGAGGTGGAGGTGCGCGACGCGGGCGGGGGGGACGGGGCGGAGGAGGGGGGCGCGGACGAGGCGCGGGCCCGCCTGGGCCGGCTGTACGGCGGCGCCTGCACGGTGCAGGTGGCGCGGATGGAGGGGGGCGGCACCCGCGCCACCGTGCGCCTTCCCTGGCACGACGAGCCGTGGGCGGCACCCGCCCTCGCGGCCGCCCGAGAGGAGATCACGGCCCCATGACGGAGCTCATCCGCACGCTGGTGGTGGACGACGACCCGCTTTCCCGCAAGCGCATCCGCGCCTTTCTGGAGCGCGAGGACGACGTGGAGGTGGTGGGCGAGTGCGCCGACGGCGCCGAGGCCATCCCCCGCATTCGCCAGGAGCGTCCCGACCTGGTGTTCCTGGACGTGCAGATGCCGGGCGTGGACGGCTTCGGGGTGGTGGAGGCCATCGGCGCCGAGCGCATGCCGGTGACGGTGTTCGCCTCGGCGTACGTGGAGTTCGCGCTGCGGGCGTTCGAGGCGTACGCGCTGGACTACCTGCTCAAGCCCTTTGACGAGGAGCGCTTTGCGCGCACGCTGGACCGCGCGCGCCAGGCCACCCGCTCGCGCCGCCCGGCCAGCGATCCGCGGCTGGACGCGCTGGTGCAGTTTCTCCAGTCGCCCGCGCGGCCGGAGTACCCGCAGCTGCTGGCCGTAAAGTCCGGCGAGCAGTACCGCTTCATCGAGGTGGCCGACATCGACTGGGTAGAGGCCGACGGCAACTACATCCGCCTGCACATGGGCACGCAGGAGCGGCTGGTGCACAAGACGCTGGCCGAGATGGAGGAGCGCCTGCTGGACCCCGCCCGGTTCGTGCGCATCCACCGTTCCACCATCGTGAACCTGTCGCGCATCGCCACGGTGGAGCCGCTGTTCAACCGCGAGCTGTCGGTGGCGCTCAAGGACGGAACCCGGCTGGTGTGCAGCCGCCGCTACCGTCCCGCCCTGCAGGAGCGCGTCTACTTCACGGGGTGATCCCGGATCCGCAAAAAGAGGGGGTTCACGCAGAGCAGCAGAGGACACCCGCTGGTTCCCTGCTCCTTTGCCTCTCTGCTGCCCTGCGTGAACCGTTTCAGCGGATCGGGCTTACAGGACCCGCTCGATGAGCCACCGCTGGGTGTTCGCGCCGTTGTAGGTGTACTGGCGGATTCCGTTCCCGTCGGCGTTGATGTTGGAGCCGGTGACGGTCAGCGCCTTGCCGCTGTGCCTGGCCTCGATGACGTAGGCGGTGCCGTCGAACGTGATGGTGAACTGCTGGTTGGTGGCGCCGTTGTAGCCCCACTGGTGGATCCTCGTCCCGTCCAGGAGGGAGGCGTTCCTGACGTCCGCCACGCGGCCGCTGTGCCGCGCCTCGATCTTGTAGTAGCCGTTGTTCAGGTCCACGATGCGCCACTGCGCGTTCTGCTGCCCGTGGTACGTCCACTGGTGGATGAAGTACCCGTTGCAGCAGCCGGCGCTCTCCACGTCCATCACCTTGTTGGTGGCGACGTTGCGGATCACGAAGTAGTAGCTCGGGTTGAACGACAGGCTGGGCTTGGTGACCTCCGCGGTCCTGGCGTTCGTGGGAAGATCGCTGCCGCAGGCCGCCGTGATGACGAGCCCGGCGGCGACAAGCAGGGTGCGCGCGAACGCGCGCCGGCCAATGCTGAACATGTGGTTCCCCTTTTGGATCGGTGGTGCCCGCCAGGCGGGCGTGACAAGCTGCCGAATGTGCCGCGCGAGGCGGCGCAGGCCTTCCCTGCACGTTTATTGGTTCAATCGGTGCTCCTTGCTGCGGGTTCCCGGTGCCGGCTGGCCGGGTACCTGCCTCCCGGCCTGCCGGTCCTCGCCGTGGCGCGCGCTCAGCCCGTCATTTGCGGGGATTCGGATTCGTCGCCCAGTTCCAGAGCCCCTCGAAGACATCCGCCCAGCTCGGCTCCGGGTGGGGGTTGAGTTCGTACGTGTACTCGGTGCCGTCGTCTTCGGTGGTCGGATCGATGGGATTGATGGGATCGATCGTCATCGTCTGCTCCCGTGTCGTGGTAAGTCAGCGGTCCCCGCCGGCGGACCGGAATCGGCGCGCCCGTGCCGGCACCGTTCAGCCGATCCCATCGAGGTGGGAAGCGGGTTCGTCAGCCGCTCCCCCCCGGTCGGGAGTCGGGTGGCGAAGCGGGTTCGTCAGCCGGTCCCAGATCCCGCCGATGACGTCGCCCCAGGCCGGGTCCGGGCGGTCGAGGAGGCGTTCCAGGCCGATGCCGATCGGATGGGTGTCGCGGTCGTAGCCGGGCGGATGGAGGTTTTCGTTGTGCATCTTCCACTCTCGATCGGGCGGTGGATCAGGGCCCTCCCTGCGCGGAGGGCCGGGGCAGCGTTATCAGATCTCCCTGGGACGCGGGTCCGTCATCCAGACCCACACCCCGTTGATCAGGGCCCACCAGCCGGGCTCGATCACGCCCTTCATGGGGTCCTTGTCGTCGTGGCCGTCGTCTGGGGGAGGCAGCGGGTTCGTGGGATCGGTCTCCATCGTCGTCTTTCCTGCGTGGGGTGAAGCCGGGGCTGGCGGGTGGAGGACCGGCGTCCGCGCCGGCCCTCCGGCTCGCAAGCCGTGTGTGACGAACGGTGGATTGATAGCCGTGGGGCGAGCCCTGCACTACAAACGTTGTGCGGGCGGCACGCGGGAGTGTGTGAGCGGCACGAACGGACGGACGAGCGGCCCGCCGCGCGCGCCAAGCGTTTTGGGACGAACGGAGAACCGCGCCGGGTGGGTGGATCGTGACGCGGGGAGGGGAAAAAGAAGAGGACGCGGATGAGCGCTTCATCCGCGTCCTCGTTCGGTTTCTGCGTGCGAGTCTGATCTGGCAGCGTGCCGTCCGCCCGCTGGAGCGAATGAATTCGCCGCTGGAAATTCGCAAAGTCCGCCTTCGCGGACTGTAGCCGAGAGCCCGGAGCGCACCTCGGGCGGTGCGGACGCCGGCCGGCCTGGCGCCTGCGCAGGAGCGCGGCAGTATGGACCTTCCCCATCCCCAGCGTCAATGCCGTTCTCATCGACGGCCGCGCCTGCCGCTCACCCCGATCGTGTAGTGGGCGGATGGTTCTCCTGATCGCGCATCAGGTGGTGCGATCCGCTTGCTCTCGTGAGTTGCGGAGGTCCCCCGGCGATCCGCATCCCTCCCCCAAAAAACGCGGATGTGCTCCCTGCCGCATTCCATCTCTCTCACGTTCCCGACAGTCCACGCCGGGTCGTGCCTCGTCCGCCGGCATCCGGGGAAACGGCACGAGAAAACTCCGCTAACTCTGCTAACTCTGCGTGAGGCCCATTCTTTTGGCGGACGCGCGATCACCCGCCCGGCGAGCCTCCGCCGACCGGCTCCACCACGTCGAAGCGCAGGCCGCTCCACCCCTCGCCGCGGCCGGTGCGCTTGCGGCGGGCCATCCACAGGTGCGTGGAGCCGTCCGTCCAGCGGGCCAGCTGGTAGCCGCGCGTCACCCGCACGCCTTCGCGGGGCACCTCTTCGTCGGGGATGCGCAGGTCGCGGCCGGGCTCCAGGATGCGCCCCAGCGGCTGCGCGGCGCGGAACGCCTGGCCGCGGTGCTGAAGGACCACGCCGCGCTTGAGCCGCGGCGCCGTGCTCCCGGGGTCCGCCACCGGGACCAGCGGAATCCAGTGCTCGGGCACCTCCGTCTGCAGCCGGTAGACGAGGTCCGCGTCCGCTGGGGCAGGCGGCGCCGCGGCGGGATCGGGGCGGGCGGCCAGGTAGCGCTCGTGGCGGTCGGTGGCGCGGCCGTGCACGCCCTCCACCCGCCGCTCCACGGCCCACGCCAGGTTCGCCATCTCGTCGCGTAGAAAGTGCACCTCCTCCACCGCCCGCCCGGCCAGCCCCGGCCCCAGCACGGGGGGGATGAAGAGGCGGTGCCCCTCCGCCGCGCCCGCGCCGCCCGCCTCGCTCTGCGTGAACATCCGCCACGTCCCCGTGTTGCCGTCCACCTGGTGGAACGGGCGGATGCGCGTGCGCACGCCGAAGGTGTCGGTGACCACCAGCGAGCGCACCTCCAGGATCGACCCCACCTCCACCTCCACCGGGAGGAGGAACCAGTCGTCGCTGCCGGTGAGCGCGTAGTGCAGCAGCAGGGTGCGGCCCAGGTCCTCCGGGCCCGCCTCCACCCGGCCCAGGGAGGTGTCGGCGTCCTCGAACGTCCACCAGCGCGGCTCCGGCATCCCCCGGAACGAGACGGGGCCGGGGATCACCGTCTGGACGACGGGCTGTGGCGCGGGGTCGGTTGCGGCGCCCAGCGCGGCACCGGGGACGCGGTTGAAGTGGTGCCAGTCCAGGTGCCCGCCCGGGTACTCGGCGGCGCCCATCACCACCTCGCCGGACGAGGTGCGCGCGGCGACGGAAAACGCGTGCTCCAGCCGCTCCCCCACCCACGCCCCCGCGGCCCCGCCGTGGCGCCTGGCGTACCACGCCAGCCACCCGTGCGCGGCGGTGAGGACGGCGGGCCGGTCCGCCTCCAGCACCTGCGGCACGGCGGGGAGCGTCGTCGACGTCCCCGCGAGCGCGGCGGAGAGGTCGGTGTACAGGCGGCTGCCGTCCACGGCGCGGCCGGCCATCAGGCGAAGGAAGCGCGCCTCCGCCGGATCGAGGCCCGCGGCGGGCGGGGGCGGGGCCAGCGGGTAGGCGGCGCGGTAGGCGTCGCGCAGGTGCTCCGCGCCCGCGGCGGCCAGCAGGCGGAGGAAGTGCATCCCCGACTCCGCCGCGCGGGCGGGGTGGGCGGGGTCGGGCGCCTCGCGCTCCACCAGCGCCTCCAGCGGCGTGCGTCCGTCGTACGGGAGGCCCGCCGCGGTGCCGCCGGGCGCGCCGGGGCGCCAGCGGGTAAGCCGCGCCGCCTCGCCGCGCAGGCGGGCGCTGGTGGGGGTGCCGGCGTCCTCGCCCTGGAACTCGCCCAGCTGCCACTGGCGCGTCAGCATCCACAGCGGGTCGTGCACGCGCGCCTGCAGCCCGCGCTCCAGGGCGGGGGTGCGCTGGCGGGGCTCCAGCCGGGTCCAGCAGGTGATCGATGCCATCGTCCATTCCCTCGGTTCGCGCGGCGGATGAAGGGTCACGCCGCCGCGGCGGCCAGGTCGGTGCTGACGGTGTCGCCTTCGCGGTTGAAGGCCAGGTAGATCGCGGGGAGAAAGTGCCCCCGCGACAGGCTGTCGTCGGTGTTGAGCGCGGCGGCGTCCACCCCGCGCAGCCTGGCCATCTCCAGCGTCTCGCGGACGACGGCCTCCAGCGTGTCGACGGTCCAGCGCGCCTCCGCGTCCGGCGGGACGGCCAGCAGGATGGCGTGCGGCGCCTGAGCGGCGGGGGCGTCGTAGTGGAACGCGATCCCCGCCGTCTCGCGTGCGGCGGGCACCGTCTCCACCCACTCGTCCACCATCAGCCCGCACAGGGGCGCCCCCGGTTCGATCTCCGCGGGGACGTGCGCGACGATCGAAAGCCGCGGCGCGCCGTCCGCCGGGCGCGCGGGGTCCGGCGGCAGCGCCACCCAGCGGTCCGCCTCGCGCCGGGGAAGCTGGGCGACGGAAAGGCGCATCCCCGCGTCCGCATCCAGCGCCTCCGCGCAGGTAAGGGCGTCGGCCAGGCGGGCGGCGCCGGGCTGCACGTGCGCCGCGTCCAGCAGCCAGGCCGCGGACGCGCCCGCATCGCCCCCCTGCAGCTCCGCCGACGCGGCGAAGGCGGCGGCGAGCGCACCCGCATCCGCCGGACGGAAGCGCGGCGCCACGCGGAACTCCGCGCCGAAGACGATCTTCATCCGCTCCCCGTCCAGCGCCGCCCGTGCTTCCAGCGTCGCGGCAGCGCGGTCCACGGCGCCCTCCGCGGCATCCAGCGCGTCGACGCGGCGCGCCGCATCCGCGGACACGGCGTCGCCCTGGCGGCGGAGGGTGTCGAGCGCATCCTCCGTCTCCCCCGCGACGGAGAGGGGGACGGCGGCTGGCATCCCCATCCACGCCAGCCGCAGCAGCGCCGCGCGCAGGTCGTCGGCGGTGGCCGGCGGATCGGTGGCGTCCAGCGTCTCGCGGAGCACGCGGGCGGCGTCGCGGAATGCGTCCACGGCGGCGTCGGCGCGCGCCTGCAACTCGTCGGCGTCCACGCCGGGCGCGGGGGACTCGCCCGGCGCGGCGAGGTCGCGGGCGTCCAGCGGGCGGGCGGCGGAAAGGAGCTCGCGGGCGGCGCGGGCGGCCTCCAGCATCTCCCCGAACGACACCTCCTCCGGCGTCCACCCGGGCCCGCGATCGGGGTCGATCCGCACCCGCGCGTCCGCCGGCACGTTGGTGGGACGCGCACGCAGCAGTGTGTATCCGATCCGCTGCTCCAGCGCGGAATCCGCCTCCGCCGCGTCGGCGAGGTGGAGGACGTCCAGCGGGGAGAGGGAGAAGGTGTCGAGCGTCGTCATCGCCTGGTGCAGCGTCTCTCCCGTGGCGGCGTCCTCGAAGGCGTGCGGGACCCGCACGCGAGCCGGATCGGGGAGGAGGGTGGCGGCCCAGGCGTTCAGCGCGGGTTCGGCGTGGGCGCGGCGCTGGAGGGAATCCGTCGGCCACGCGGCGGGGGCGGCGGGCTGGCCGGAAAGGAGGACGGCCAGGCGGTGCACGTGCGCCGTCCCGCTGCGCGGCGTGCGGACGACTTCCGGCTCCGGCGGCGGCGTCTCGCCGCGCGCGATGGCGTCGAGGGTGGCGCCGGCGCGCATCTCGTTGCCGCGCGCCAGCTGGTGCACGCCCTCCGCCAGCGCCAGGTCGCCCACCGCGTCCAGCGCCTGGTCCAGCGCGGCCAGGCGCGCCTCCAGCAGCGTGGCGTGCTGGCTGCCGGCGGCGGGGAGCCCGCCCTTGCCCCAGGGAAGCCCGCTTTCGCGCCACCGCCGCAGCAGCGCCAGCCCGTCCACCACGTTCTGCGCGGGGATGGTCTGCATCGGCTCGATCATCGTGCTGTCGGGATACACGAACCTCTCGCGGTACTCCGCCAGGATGGCGTTGAACTGCGGCTGCATCTCGTTGCCGATGTTCACGGGAAGGGCGTCGCGCGCCTGCGTGTGCGCGGCCTTGAGCGCGTTGAGCTCGTTCTGCTTTGTCGTCCGCGTGTTGGTCCTGGTAGTCTTCTGCCCGCTGAGGTCGGTGATCTGGTTGGTCAGGTTGGTGATCTCGGTGTTCAGCGTGGCGATCTGGTTCTGTTTGGTGGTGCGCGTGTTGATCTTGGACGTCTGGGTGGCCTGCAGCGACGCGATCTGGTTGTCCAGCATCATCACTTCCGCCATCAGGTCGGGGATGGGGTCGGCGTCGGGATCGGCCCCCTGGCGCAGGCGGCGGTCGATCTCGTCCAGGGCGTCGGCGCGCTGCGCCTCCTTGGTGTCGATGGAGGTCTGCAGGTTGGCGATCTCGGTGTTGAGCGTGGCCACCTGGCCCTGCAGGGTGGTGCGCGTGGCGATCTTGCTGTTCTTGGTGGTGGTCTTGGTGTTGATCTGGTTCGTCAGCGAGGTGATCTCGGCCGTAAGCGTGTCGATGGCCTGCTGCAGGACGGCCTGCGCCGCGTTCTGCTGCGCGACCAGCGCGGCCAGCTCGGTCTCGATCCGCCTGGCCTTGTCCGCCTCCAGCTGGTACCAGGCACCCAGCGGCGCCATGATGCGCAGCGCGCGGGTGTACTGCGGCAGCTCGGCGTGCTCGCGCAGGGAGCGCTCGAAGCGGTAGCCCAGCAGCGCGCCCAGCGGCTGCCCCTCGCGCACGCCGTCCAGGATCCACTCCGCCAGCCGCACCCGGTCGGAGGAGAGGTCGATGGCGAACGGCGCGGACGACGCTCCACCGCCCAGCGCCAGGTAGCCGCTGCGCAGGATGGCGGCGGTGGCGGCGTGCGCCAGCGAGGGCGCGGCCACAAAGCCGCCGTTGGCCGGGTCGTTCACCAGCGGCGCGCTCTCCCC
>DASQBH010001556.1:0-5125 GCA_035635315.1 Longimicrobium sp. | reverse complement strand
GTGAGGCCCATTCTTTTGGCGGATACGGCAGCAAGCTGGACCTGCCGCCCTCCCGCCGCGTGGAAGATGCAGGTATAATGTCCGGTGTCTGGACAATCGGACGCGCTCTCCCCGGCTGGACCGCCGGTGGCAGAGCCGCGTTCTCCCGCCGCATCCGATCCCATCCTTTCCTTCGATGCGTACGCACCTTCCCAAGCTGTTCTGGGCCGCCGTCGCCGTGCTGGGCGCCGTGGCGCTGGGGCTCATCGCCCTGCACCGCGGCGAGACCATCAACGCCGCCTGGCTGGTGATCGCCGCGGTGTGCACCTACGCCGTGGCCTACCGCTTCTACGCGAAGTTCCTGGCCCGCCGCGTCTTCGAGCTGGACGACCGGCGCGCCACCCCCGCGGAGCGGCTGGACAACCACGTCGACTTTGTCCCCACCAACCGCTGGGTCCTCTTTGGCCACCACTTCGCGGCGATCGCGGGGGCGGGGCCGCTGGTGGGCCCGGTGCTGGCGGCCCAGTTCGGCTACCTGCCGGGGACGCTGTGGCTCATCATCGGCGTGGTGCTGGCGGGCGCGGTGCAGGACTTCGTCATCCTCTTCGCGTCCATGCGGCGGGACGGCAAGTCGCTGGGGCAGATGGCGCGCGAGGAGATCAACCCCACCGCGGGGTTCATCGCCATGATCGCCGTCCTCTCCATCATGGCCATCCTGCTTGCCGTGCTGGCGCTCATCGTCGTCAACGCGCTGGCCCACTCGCCGTGGGGGCTGTTCACCATCGCCTGCACGATTCCGATCGCGCTGCTGATGGGGTGGTGGCTGCACCGCTTTCGCCCCGGCAAGGTGCTGGAGGTGTCGCTGATCGGCGTGGTCCTGACGCTGGCGGCCGTCTTCGCGGGAGGATGGGTGGCGGACAATCCCACGCTGGCCGCCATCTTCACCGTGGAGAAGACGACGCTGGTGTGGCTGATGGCGGCGTACGGCTTTATCGCCAGCGTGCTCCCCGTCTGGGTGCTGCTCTGCCCGCGCGACTACCTGTCGACCTTCCTGAAGATCGGGACCATCCTGGGGCTGGCCGCCGGCATCCTGCTCACCCTGCCGACGGTCAAGATGCCGGCGATGACGCAGTTCGTGGACGGCACCGGCCCCGTCTTCAGCGGCAAGCTCTTTCCCTTCGCCTTCATCACCGTGGCGTGCGGCGCCATCAGCGGCTTCCACGCGCTGGTGGCCAGCGGAACCACGCCCAAGATGCTCACGCGCGAGGGCGACGCGCGGATGGTGGGCTACGGCGCCATGCTGATGGAGTCGTTCGTGGGGGTGATGGCGATGGTGGCCGCGGGGATCCTGGACCCGGGCGTCTACTTTGCCATCAACGCGCCGGCCGGCGTGGTGGGCGCCACGCTGAGCGAGGCCACGCAGACGATCGCCGCCTGGGGCTTCGTGGTGACGCCGGAGCAGATGCAGGCGCTGGCCACGCAGGTGGGCGAGGAGTCGCTGCTGGCGCGCACGGGGGGCGCGCCCTCGCTGGCGGTGGGGATGGCGCAGATCTTCTCCGGCCTCATCGGCGGGCCGGCGATGGCGGCGCTCTGGTACCACTTCGCCATCATGTTCGAGGCGCTGTTCATCCTGACCACCATCGACACGGGGACGCGCGTCGGGCGCTTCATGCTGCAGGAGATCCTTGGGCACATCTACAAGCCGCTGGGTCGCACCTCGTGGTATCCGTCGATCATCCTTTCCAGCGCGCTGGTCGTGGCCAGCTGGGCGTTCTTCCTGTACCAGGGCGTGGTGGACCCGCTGGGCGGCATCAACTCGCTGTGGCCGCTGTTCGGCATCAGCAACCAGCTGCTGGCGGCGGTGGCGCTGTGCGTGGGGACCACGGTGCTGATCAAGATGGGCAAGGCGCGCTTCGCCTGGGTTACGCTGGTGCCGCTGGCGTGGCTGGCGACGGTGACGTTCACGGCCGGCTGGCAGAAGGTCTTCTCCCCCGATCCCAAGCTGGGCTTCCTTTCCCAGGCCAACGCCATCCGCGCCGCCCTGGACGAAGGCCGCCTCCCCGCCGCCGCCAAGACGGTGGACGCCGCGCAGCAGATGCTTTTCAACGCACGGCTGGACGCGGTGGTGGCCCTGGTCTTCATGGCCGTCGCCGCAATGGTGATGATCGTCTCCGCGCGCGAGTGGATGCTCATCCTGCAGAAGCGCAAGCCGGCGGTGATGAACGAGGCGCCCTTCGTGCCCACCCAGCTGGGGCTGGCGGGGGATTAGCCCTCACCCGGCTCGCCCGACGCGACCCCGGGCTAAAGCCCGGGGCTGGAAATGCCATAAGCCCCGCCCTGGGCTCGCGGAGCTCGCCCGGCGGGGCTTCACCTTCTCGCGTGGTCGGGCCCCGGCGCGTATGGGCGGATTGGACTGCGCGACCGGCGATCCACGGAGTGCGAACGCGGCCCACCCGAGCGGTTGAAGCCCGGTTTTGCAAGGAACGAGCAAAGACGGGGCTTGTGGCCTTTCTAGCCGCGGGCTTTAGCCCGTGGCGCCCGCGGGGCGCACGACGACGAGCGCGGGGATTACGGCGCGGTGCGCGGACCGCTGCCGGAGCGCAGCCAGGCTTGCCGCAGCCGCAGCTGCTCAGGGGTGGCGGCGGGGTTGGGCACCAACCGCTGGGGCAGCCCGCGCTCATCCTCCACCAGGTCGATTCCCAGCAGCGCGAACGACTCACGCAGCGGCGGGTGCTCCGCCGCGTCCACGTAGCGCGCGAAGAAGTCCAGCACCTGCGGCGAGGTGCGCCGCGCGATGATGTCGTACAGCGAGGCCTCGGGAAACGGGCGGCTGGGGCCGTACTCCCGCGCCAGCTCCAGCATCAGATCCCGCAGGCCGTGCTCGCCGCCGGACAGCTGCAGCAGGCGGATGTCCAGCAGCCCCGCCACCACCGCGCCCCGCTGGTAGATGTTGCCGTACTGCCGCGCGCCCGCGGGCGTGAACGACGTCATCGCCAGCTGCCGCAGCGAGACGGTGGTGTCGAACCGCGCACGGTCCACGCGCATCTTTCGGACGACGCGGTCCAGGTACTGCTCGAGCGTGATCAACCCGCCGTCCAGCTGCATCTTTTCCGATGCCCACTCCGTCACCCCCTCGTACAGCCACAGGTGGCGAGACGGCACCGGCGTCTGGAAGTTGAAGTGCTCGATGATCTCCGAGTGGATGTTGAGCGGCGTCACCACGTGAAAGAACTCGTGCGCGGCAATGTCCGTGGCCCCCTGCCCCACCTCGGGGCTGAACGGCGCGTCCGGCAGCACGTACTCCGAGCTGTAGCTATGCTCCCACGCGCCCATCGCCTGCCCCTCGCGCTCCGGCGCGTAGCGGAACAGAAAGACGTAGCGGTCCACCGGCAGGCGGCCCAGGAACTGGCCCGCGGCCGTCAGCGTTCCGCGCATGGACTCGCGCAGCTCGTCGGCGGTCACGCCCTGCGTGGGCGAGTACGCGGCGATGCGCACCGGCACGCCGCCCACCGTGAGCGTGGAGGTGGTGATGCGCGCCCCCAGCAGAAAGGGCGAGTCCACCGCGTGGTCGTAGCTCCGCGCCTCATACCCCTCCGGCCCCTCCACCAGCGGCGTCTCCACCGTCCAGCCGGGGGGATGGCGAAAGCGGATGGTCAGCGGCCGCGCCTGCATCCGCAGCGGAAAGCCGAGCATGGCGTGGGTGTTGAGCAGCGCGTGGTCTTTCTCGATGGCGGTGCCGGCCATGGGATAGACGGGAAGCTCGCCCGCCGGCGTGTTCCACGTGTCCTGCACCTGGTACGTCACCTGGCGCACGCGCGCGGGGTCGCCAAAGACCCACGTGTTCACCGACGCCTGCCGCACCGGCACGGGGCGGCCGCGCGCGTCGGTGGCGCGCAGCCCGCGCACGAAGCGCCCGATGTTCATGGTCTGGTACGTTCCCGGCGCCGTGGCGGCGAACTGGAACACGCTGTCCGCCGCGGTGAGCGAATCCACCCGCAGCGTTACGGTGGCGGTGTGCGTGGCAGGGTCGTCCAGGTCCACCGTATAGCGCAGCTGCGCCGCGGCGGGCGCGGCCCATGCCAGCGGCAACGCGCAGAGAAGTCGCGAAAGTCGGGTCATCGAGCGTACGTGGATGGGGTGAGCCGGGAGCGTCGCTCCAAGCATACTGCCTCGCCCTTCCCGGGGCCAATTACGTTTCCGTGAAATGACGCTGCGCGGAGGCGTGCAGCTCAAGCCACGCCCGGCGAGCGGCACGCGTCTTGGATGCTGGCGGCGCGGACGATCGGCGTATTCGTGCGAATGGAGGATGGATGACGGGGGCGGCGAACGTTGCGGCGGGCGAAGACCTGGGCGCGGCGTGGATGCGGCACATGCGCGCGGGGGAGTGGGAGGCGGCGTGGCGCGTGAGCGACCGTGTGCTCGCGGGGCACGCGGGCGAGCCGTGCTGGCACCTTCCCCGCCACGAGCAGTGGGTGTGGGACGGCACGCCGCTGGACGGCAGGCGCGTCCTCATCCGCTGCTACCACGGCCTGGGCGACACGCTGCAGTTCATCCGCTTCGCCCCGCGGGTCAGGCAGATCGCCGCGGAGGTGATCGTCTGGGTGCAGCCTTCCCTCATCCCCCTCCTGCAGACGGCGGACGGCATCGACCGGCTCCTTCCCCTGCACGACGGCGAGGTGGAGGTCGACTACGACGCCGACGTGGAGGTGATGGAGCTGTCGCACGTCTTCCGCAGCACGCCGCGGACGCTTCCCGCGGACGTCCCCTATCTCCACGTCGCACCGGCGCCGCTGCGCACCAGCGGAAAGCTCGCCGTCGGCATCGCATGGAAGGCGGGGGACTGGGACGAGCGGCGCAACGTGCCGTATCCGCTGCTGGCGCCGCTGGCGGACGTGCCGGGCGTGGAACTGCACGTCCTGCAGCGCGGCTCCGGGCTGGCCGAGCGGCAGGAGGGCTTCGGCATCCTCTCCGGCTCCGACGATCCCTACGAGGCCGCGCGGGTGATGCGGGCACTGGACCTGGTGGTCTCCATCGACAGCATGCCGGCGCACCTGGCCGGCGCGCTGGGCGTCCCCACCTGGACACTGCTGCAGAAGCACGCGGACTGGCGGTGGATGGAAGGACGCGACGATTCCCCCTGGTATCC
>DASQBH010001555.1:0-5684 GCA_035635315.1 Longimicrobium sp. | reverse complement strand
GCTTCGACGCCACGCAGCCGCTGCGGCGCTACGACGAGTACCTGGCGCTGGCGTACCAGTACGCGCTCACGGTGTCGGACGGCAACGCCAACGACCCGCTGGACGCCGCCCGCCGCCGCGGGACCACCAACTGGAACTTCGAGGTCGACCCGTTCGACTACGAGCAGGCCGTCGTAAAGGCCAACATCCTGGCCGCCGGCGCCCTGGACTACGTGTACGTGCTGGGCGAGCACCTGGGCGTGTTCCGCCTGGCCGACGCCCTGGTGCTGCGCTGGGCCGCGGGCGCGCTGGACGTGGCGCAGGGCCCCACCGCCGGCCGCCTGTACCGCTACTGGAAGCTGCGCGAGGAGCGCAGCAGCCCCGAAGAGCGCGCCATGCTGTACAAGCGCGTCTTTGACCGCGGCGACGCGCAGCTGCTGGGCGGCATGGTGGTCAACGAGCACTTCCCCACGCTCTGGGGCGACCTGATGACCGAGGTGGCCAAGTACATCGAAAAGAGCGAGGGAAGCAGCCTGAGCGAGAGCTTCATCTCGCGCATGCCCGTCTACCAGGCCACCCGCCAGCTGCAGTTCAACCTGACGGAGCACATGACGGGGATGGCGCACATGCAGGTGACGGAGATGTACGCCCACCTGCGCGAGGCCATGGACCTGCTGTCCAGCCCCGAGATCCTGGACCAGTACGCCAGCGGCCGGCGCCGCAGCGTGTGGGCCGTCATCGAGCGCGCCAGCAAGGACGAGTTCGGCACGGCGCCCAACATCGCCGGGCTGCGCACGCTGGCCGTGGACGGCAACCGCATCTTCAAGTGGATCGCCGACTTTGACCAGGGCGCGGTGCGCTCGGAGGACTTCCGCGCCTTCGTGGACGCGGCGGAGAGCTGGATCCTGGCGCAGGGCTCGGCCGAGGACGCGCCCGACCTGGGCGGCGGCGAGCACCCCGTGCCCGGTGACGACGAAGACGACTGGGACGACTGATCCGGCTCCCCGACCTCCTGATTTCCGAACCAGAGGAAGCACATGTCATCCCTTGCACCGCACGTGGAGCGCGCCCGCGAAGAAACGCGCCGGGTGCTGGCCGAGTCCGCCAGCTTTCAAAAGCTGGAGCCGGCGGACCAGCTGGCCCTGTATCGAACCATGGTGGAGAACCGTGCCCGCGAGCTGGCGCAGCGCTCCGGCGCCATGGCCGCCAAGGGCTCGGCCGGCGAGCTCATCGACCGAAAGGACTTCGAGAACCGCCGCATAGACCAGGCGGGCGACCTGGCCGGCGACTTCATCGACCAGGTGGACTTTCCCGGGTTCGTAAAGGACCTGCTCAAGGGCGTGTTCGACGCCAACCTCAAGGTCACGCTGGACCAGATGGCGGCGTACCAGAAGCTGCTCAAGGAGGCCAGCGCCTCGGTGAGCAAGTTCATCAACGCCATCAAGGACGACGAGGCGTTCGGCTACCTGGCCGAGAACTCGTCCGACGAGTTCAGCATCGAGTTCACCGACGAGTCGGACGAGAACGGCAACCGCAAGGTGGCGCTCACCGACAAGGACGGGAACCGCCTGGACATCGGCGACAACGAGGTCAAGTCGCGGGTGATGGACGCCAAGATCCGCATGGCGCAGGAGCAGCGCGCCATGCTGCGCGAGATGGTGCTGATGGGCGTGCAGCGGCTGGTGGTGGAGAAGGGGAACGTCAAGGCGGCGGTGGTCTTCGACATCAAGGCCAGCGAAAAGATCAGCCGCCAGGACAAGGCCCAGCTCACCGAGGCCAACTCCAGCGGCGGCAGCATCAGCGCCAGCGGCGGGCTGATCGGCTCCATCTTCGGCGGCCCGCGGGGCGGCCACTCGTGGAGCAACCAGAAGACCAAGATCAGCGTCAGCAGCGCCAAGGGCGACTCGTCCACGGACCTGGCGGCCAAGCTCACCGGCTCCGTCGACATCACCTTCAAGTCCGACTACTTCAAGCTCGACAACTTCGCCGCCATGTACATGCAGGGCGCGGGCGGCGGCGCCACGGGCACGGGCGGGGTGGGCGGACAGCCGGCGGCGGCGCTCCCCGCCGGCGCGCCCAAGTAACCGGCCATGGCGCTGGCGATCCTGCGGTTCCGGGGGGTGGAGGGCGACCGCGCCCTCTTTCACCTGGAGGCCGGCGCCAACCGGTGGTTCTCCTTTGCCGTCGGTGGGGGCGAGGCGGACCGCGAGCACGGGTTCGCCGTGCTGCGCGACCCCGTCTTTACCTCGCCGCTGGCGCCGCTGCCGCCCGACGGGCTGGGCCGCGGCACCGTGGAGGTGCCGCTGGCCCACCTGGGACGCGGCGCGCGGCACGTACAGGTGGCCACCTACCGCAGTCCGCGCCGCGACGGACCGGCGCTCTCGGAGATCGTGGCCGTGCCGGTTCTGCGGCCGCTCCCCGACGAGCCGCTCCCGGCGCTCACCTTCGGGATGGGTACTCCCATGCACGCGACACCTTCCCGGGCCCTGGCGGTGCCCTACGCGCCCCGGCGCGAGCGGCCGCTGAGCTCGGCGATGTTCCTTCAGCACCTGGCCACGCTCCTTCCCACCCTGCTCCCGGTCGTGAGTCAGGTGGTGGGGGGGCTGATGGGCGGTGCGCGTCCGGCGGTCGGCGCCGTCGGCGGAGGCGGCGGGGGGACGGCCACGGCCGCGCCGCCGCTGATCACCCCGCAGACGGCGCAGCTCCTTCAGCAGCTGCTGCAGCAGATCCTGGGCGCCGCGGGCGGGGCGGGCGCGGCGGCCCCGGCCGTGGCGGCTCCGGCGACCACGAAGTCGCTGGCGCGCGGCCTGTCGTATCCGTCCGCGCGGGGGCTGTCGTATCCGCAGCCGAAGCCGGCGCGGCCCGTCCACCCGGCGAGGTCGGAGGCGTTCGTGGCGCCGGCGCTGCTGGCGGCGCTCCCGGCGCTCATGCCGCTGCTGCAGCAGGTGCTTTCGCCCGAGACCATCAAGAACGTCCTGCAGACGGTGGATCCCAACCGGCTGCTGGCCACCATCACCAGCGGGCTGGTGGACCTGGGCAAGCTGGGCGCGCAGATCCAGCAGCAGGAGATGCAGCACCTGGAGCGGCTGAACCCCGGCGTCAACAACGACGCGGCCACGCTCCTCCTGGCCTCCATGGGGATGTCGGCCCCGCGCGAGGCGCCGTACCGCCGCGTGGAGTCCGTTGCCCTCGACTTCGCGGGGGTGCGGCGGGTGATGCTGGGCGGGCGCGAGCGGGTGGTCTACCGCAAGGGTGCGGACCTGGCCTTTCCGCTGGATCTGCGCACGCCCAAGCCGATCCGCGACGCCACGCTGCGGCTGACGGTGAAGCACGCGCGCACGCTGGACGTGCAGGCGGAGCGCTCCTTTCAGGTTTCATACGCGGACAGTGGCCCGCTGCTGGTGATCCCGTCGCTGGCGGACGGGCAGACGGCGGGGCTGCGGGCGGGCGAGGAGTACCTGGTCTGCGCCACGCTGACGTGGAAGAACAAGGCGGGGCGCGCGGTCGGCACCAGCCGGCAGCACCTGGTCACCCTGGCCGGCGAGTACCTGTTCGACGGCGTGGGCGAGGGCGGCGAGGCGTTCGCGCTCAACGACGTGGCAAAGCACCGCGACTTCTGGCACCGCGTCTGGCGCGGCACCTTTACCGGCGAGCTGCGCCGACGGGTGTGGGAGGCGCGCTACCACTACTCGTTCGATGGCGCCGCGCACGCCAACGGGCGGATGGAGACGGTCGTCCGCGAAGACACGGACGAGGGGCGCGAGCGCACGGGCCGGCTGAAGACCGGGATGTCGCTGAGCCCGTACGTGCTGAACGCGCTCCTTCCGCAGCTGGCGGACTCCGCCCAGCCGCTTTCGGAGGCGGAGCTGGAGGCGCTGCGCGCGCCGGAGTTCGCGGAGCGCTTCGCCCAGTCCGGGCGCACCCAGCTGCAGTTTCGCGGGCGCGAAGGGGAAGAGGCAGCCTGCTGGGTCTTTCCGGAAGTGCGGCTGCAGGAGGTCACCCTGCGGCGCATCGCCGGGACGGACGGCAACGGGCAGGCGCTGGAGCTGGTCGAGCACCCGGTGCGCTTTCCCATCCCCAGCCACGTCCACTTCGTAGGGACCCGGAGCCGGCCATGAGCGGCAGAGACACGCGGCAGACGGTGTTTCCCATCCTTCCCGCCGGGCTGCACCGCGCGCTGGAAGACGCGCCCGTGCTGCTGGACGGAATGGAGGTGGTGTTCGACCAGCGCGTGGCGCTTACGCCCGTGGCACTGGAAGGCCGGGACGGGGCCGATGGACGCCCCGCCCGCTGAGCCCGCCGTCGTCCCCACGCTCCTTCCCTCCGCCGTCGCCGGGATCGACGCGGACGCGGGGGAGGCGGAGGACCCGTGGGCGGAGTACCGCCTGCCCACCCTGGCGGAGATGGTGCTCGCCTTTACCTGGTTCGAGGGCGGCGAGCTGCGGGTGGAGGGGGACGAGGAGGACGGGATGGCGTACGACGGGGTGGACCTGGAGGCGCTGCGGCTGAACCTGCCCGTGGAGCTGCAGGTGGAGGTGGATGACGACGGACGGCCGCGCATCGGCGTGGCGCCGCCCACGCAGACCACGGAGACCACCATCCTCCCCGTGTTTCACCGCATGACGATCGCGATCGAGAGGGACGACGACCGTGGCTAGCTCCGACGCCTGGAACCTGGAGAACTTCCTGGACTCGCTCATCCTGGAGCTGGACCGCGCCCAGGATACGCTGGCCCTCAAGGGGCTCAACCGGCGGCTGACCTACACGGTCAAGGACATGTCGCTGGACCTGCAGCTCTTTCCCGAGTTCGACGGCAACGAGGTGCGCTGGCGTACGGCGCGGCCGGGCGAGCAGGGCGCCAGCAAGATCGCGTTTCAGCTGGGCTCCATCACCGACCGGCAGATCCGGGAGACCACCAAGGAGCCGATCACCCGGGACGACGTGGCCATCGACACCGTGGCCGGGATCGACCCCGAGACCAAGCGGACGCTGACCAAGATGGGCGTGCGGTCGGTGAAGGACCTGGAACGGATGGAAAAGAAGAACATCGACCTCGACAAGGCCGCGCCGCAAAAGATCGACTACGGCAACCTGGCCAACCTCATCAACCGCGCGCGGCGGCAGGAGCAGGCCCCCCGCGTGAGCCGCGCGGCCATGCAGCAGGCGGCGGACGGCACGCGGCTGTCGCTGCGCGGAGAGAACCTGGCCACGGCGCACTCCGTGGGCGGCTTTCCCGCCGCCACCCTGGACGGCCAGCCGGTGGAGGTGCTGGACGCCCGGCCAGACGAGATCACCCTGCGCGTTCCGCCGTCCGCCGGCGGCGGCCCCCGCGAGCTGCGGGTGGCGCTGGACCCCTACGCCGTCATCAACCTGGAGCTTCGCTCCTGAGAGAGGCACGCATGCGGCGCATCGATATGCGAAAGTCCGGACTGTTCGACCTGGAGCGCCAGGTGCGCGGCCACCGCGCCGCCGCGCTGTCGACGAGGCCCACGCCCAAGCCCGAGCCGCCCCGCGCGGCGCCCGCGGCGCGGCAGACGGCCGCGTTCTCGTACGACGGCGGCGAGGCGCTGGAGCTGAGCTACGACCCCGCCTACCACGCCGTGACCGGCGAGCCCGCCCCTCCGCGCACCGCCGCCTTTACGGCGGAGATGCACGACGGCGCGCTCTCGTACTTCGTGGAGCCGTTCGAGGACGACGGCGAGCCC
>DASQBH010001554.1:0-2201 GCA_035635315.1 Longimicrobium sp. | reverse complement strand
CGCGGCGCTTCGCCACCGCCTGCTGGCCACCATCCGCGACTCCGGCGCTCGCGCCGGCCTGCGGATGGCGCGCGACCCGGAACTGCGCAGGGCGGTCTCTCCGCATCCCGTCGTGCTGCTGGAGTACCTGAACATCACGTCGGTGGCGGCGATGGCGGCGGGCGACTTTGACCAGGCGTACCGGTCGCTGATGGAGGCGGACACCCTGGCCGGCGGCGGGTCCAGCGCCCATCACGGAAACCTCGCCTGGTACCTGCGACAGGTCGGCGCCTTTCCCGAATCGTACGATGCGGCTACGCGTGCCCTGGACGCGGCGCTGGCCACCGAGGGCGACGGGGGCGCGGTGGCCGACATGTTCCACCTGGCCAACGCGGCGCTGGCGATGGGCCGGATGGAAGAGGCGCTCGACTGGGCTTCGCGCGCGATCGGACTCGCGCGCGGGCGTGGCGACCGTGAGCTGACCGGCGCGGCGCTGGCCATCGGCGCCGACATCGCGCTCCGGCGCAACGCCCCCGACATCGCCCTGCGCCTGCTGGACGAGGCGATGCAGTGCATGGAGGACGGGGCGTGGCAGACCACCGGCGCGTCGCTGCTGCTGGCCTACGCGAGGGCGCTGGACGCGTCCGGGCGCGCGGCCCACGCGGAGCAGGCGTTCCGCGCCGCGGCGCGCGTTGCGGCCCGGACCGGGAGCCCGGACCGGGTGGCGGCGCTGCACGGGCTCTCACGGCTGGCCGAGCGCCGGGGCGACGCGGGCGCCGCCGTGGCGTACGCGGAGAGCGCGTTCGCGGCCGTGGTGCAGGGGCGCCTGCGCATTGGTGCCGAGCCGCACAAGTTCTCGTTCCTGGGAGACAAGGAGGCGGTGGCCGAGCGCCTGTTCGGCCTGGCGCGGCGCCGCGGGGCGGATCCCGCCTGGCTGCTGGACCGCGTGGAGCAGAGCAAGATGCAGGTGTTCCTGGACCTGTACGGCGCGCCCGGCGGCGTCCGGGACCGCCGGGGGATCGGGCGCGACCTGCGGGCGGCGCTGGGCCCCGGCGACCTGGTGCTGGACTACGTGGTGGGCGACTCCGTCTCCTTCGCCCTGTCCGTCTCGCGCCGGGACGGGGTCCGGGTGCACGACCTGCGGGCGCGGCGGGCGGAGGTGCGTGCGCTGGTCGCGCAGGTGCACGCAGAAATGGACCTTCGCCGCGGCGGCTCGCTGCGGGCCATCCGCCGCGACCGGCCGCCGCGGGAGCTGCGCGCGGCGCTCCGCCGCCTGTACGCGCTGCTGCTCGACGGCGTCCCCGTCCCCGCGGGCACCCGGCGGCTGATCGTGGTGCCGGACGGATCGGTGGCCGGGCTGCCGTGGGCGGCGCTCCTGGACGGCGGCGGCCGGCCGCTGGTGGAGCGGATGGAGGTTTCGCAGCTGCCGTCGGTGCCGCTGGCGCTGGACCGCATGCGGCAGGCGCGCGCGGGCGCGCCCGGCGCCCGGCCGCGGGCACTGGTCGTGGGCGTCCTGGACGGGGTGCCGGCGGAGCGGGTGGGCGAGGCCGTCGGGTTCGCGCAGGGCCCGGCGTGGACGCCCCGGGCGCTCCCGCCGCTGGCGGGCGGTGCGCGCGAGGCCCGCGCCATCGGGGGCGCGCTCACCGGGATGGAGGTGCGCTACCTGCTGGATCGCGGCTCGCGGCAGGGCGTGGGATCGCCCACGGGCGCCCCCACGCCGGCCAACGTGCTGGCGTCGCTCCCCTCGGCCACGGTGGTGCACTTCGTCGCGCACGGCGTCTTCAACGCGCGCGCGCCCATGCGGTCCGTGCTCTTTCTGCAGGCCGACTCCGCCGGCGGAACCCTGGCCGCGGCCGACTTTCTTGCCCGCCCGCTTCCCGGCCTGCAGCTGGTGGTGCTTTCCGCCTGCCAGACGGGGGTCAGCGGAACCATGCCCGGCGGAGAGCCCGTGGGCTTTGTGCGGGGCGTGCTGGGCGCGGGCGCCGCCAGCGTGGTGCTGACGGAATGGGAGGTGGACGACGCCGCGACCGCCGACCTGTTCACCGCCTTCTACACCCACCTGCGCTCGGACACCCGCGGCGGCGCCCTGCGAAAAGCGCAGCTGCAGGTGATGCGGAGGCGCCGCCACCCGTTCTACTGGGCGGGCGTTACCCTGCACGGCGACTGGCGCGCGCTGGAGGCGACCCTCCCGGCACGCTGACCGCGCCGCGTCCGCCATCCCG
>DASQBH010001553.1:0-3143 GCA_035635315.1 Longimicrobium sp. | reverse complement strand
GACCGGACCGTCCCCGCCACTGCAGGGAGCACGTCCCCCAGCGCGTCGAAGGCGGCGAACAGGGCTGCCTTGTCTTCCTGCAGATCCTTGTTGTAGCCGCTGGGCAGCCCCTTGAGCAGCGAAAGGAAGCCCGTCAGCTCGCCGATGAGCCGCCCCGCCTTGCCGCGCGCCAGCTCCATGGCGTCCGGATTCCGCTTCTGCGGCATGAGCGACGAGCCGGTGCTGAACCGGTCCGACAGCCGCACGAAGCCGAACTCCGACGTGGCGAAGACGATCAGGTCCTCCGCCAGCCGCGACAGGTGCACGCCCGCCATCGACATCACGAAGAGCAGCTCCGCCACCCAGTCGCGGTCGGCCACGGCATCCACCGAGTTGCCGCTGATCGCCCGGAAGCCCAGCGACTCCTTGAGGAGCACGCGGTCCACCGGGAACGGGCAGCCGGCGATGGCGCCCGAGCCCAGCGGAAGGATGCTGACCCGGTGCAGCGCGTCCGTCAGCCGCGCGCGGTCGCGCTCCAGCGGGTACGCGTGCGAGAGCAGCCAGTGCGCCGCCGAGACCGGCTGCGCGCGCTGCAGGTGCGTGTACGCCGGCATCACGGTGTCGCCGTGGGCCTGCGCCTGCTCCACCAGCGCCCCCTGCAGGTCACGCAGCCCGGCCTCCAGCACCTTGGCCGCCTCCAGCGCCCAGAGGCGAAAGTCCGTGGCCACCTGGTCGTTGCGCGAGCGGCCCGTGTGCAGCTTGCCGGCGACGGGGCCCGCTTCTTCGCCCAGCAGGCGCTCGACAAGCGTGTGGACGTCCTCGTCCTGCGCGGCGGCCCAGTCCGCGTCGGTCCACCCCTCCAGGCGCGTCTCCACGGCGTCCAGCCCGGAGCGCAGGTCGGCGGCCTCGGTGGGGTCGATGACGCCCGCGGCGCCCAGGGCGGCGGCCCAGGCGCGGCTGCCGGCCACGTCCTGGCGCCACAGCCGCCGGTCCACGGGGAGCGAGCGGTTCAGCCGGTCCATCTCCGGGGCCGGCCCGCTGGCAAAGCGCCCGCCCCACATGCGGGCGCCGGGCACGGCCGGCGCCGTCTGCGCCGGCATGGTGGGAGTGCAGGCCATCGTTCAGTCCGCCGCGTGAAGGGTGGGCGCCAGCGCGGCCTCCTGCTCCTTGAGCGCGGCCACGCGGCTGGGAAGCCCGAACAGGCGAATGAAGCCCGCCGCGTCGGACTGCTGGTACACGTCGTCCTCCCCGAACGTCACGAACCGCTCGTCGTACAGCGACTGCGCGCTCCAGCGGCCGGCCACGGTCACGTTGCCGCGGTGCAGCTTGAGGCGGATCTCGCCCGACACCCGCTTCTGCGTCACGTCCACCATGGCGTCCATGGCCAGCCGCTCCGTGCTCCACCAGCGGCCCTCGTAGACCAGGTCGGCGTAGCGGGGCGCCATGGCGTCCTTGAGCGCCAGCGTGCGCCGGTCCAGCGTGAGCTGCTCCAGCTCCGAGTGCGCGGCGTAGAGAAGCGTTCCGCCCGGCGTCTCGTAGATGCCGCGCGACTTCATCCCCACCAGCCGGTCCTCCACCAGGTCGATGCGCCCCACCCCGTGCTGCCCGCCGATGGCGTTCAGCCGCTCGATGAGCGCCACCGGCGACAGCGCCTCGCCGTCCACTGACACCGGGTAGCCTTCCTCGAAGCCGATGGTGACGTACGCGGGCACCGGCGGCGCGTCCTGCGGCGAGCGCGTCATCAGGAACAGGTCCTCGGTGGGCTCGTAGGCCGGGTCCTCCAGCGGGCCGCCCTCGTGGCTCACGTGCCACAGGTTGCGGTCGCGGGAGTAGATCTTGGCCTTCGTCGCCGTCACGGGCACGTCGTGCTCCGCCGCGTAGGCAAGCGCGTCCTCGCGGCTGCGGATGTCCCACTCGCGCCAGGGGGCGATGACGGGGAGCTCCGGCGCCAGGGCGGCGTAGGTGAGCTCGAAGCGCACCTGGTCGTTGCCCTTGCCGGTGCAGCCGTGCGCCAGGTGCGTCGCGCCCACCTTGCGGGCGATCTCCACCTGCGCCTTGGCGATGATCGGCCGCGCCATGCTGGTGCCCAGCAGGTACTTGCGCCCGTAGACGGCGCCGGCGCGCAGCGTGGGCCACACGAAGCCGGTGACGAAGTCGTCGCGCAGGTCCTCCACGTAGCAGGCGGAGGCGCCCGACGCGCGGGCCTTGTCCTCCAGCCCGCTCAGCTCCTCGCCCTGCCCCACGTCCGCCGCCACGCAGATGACGTCGGCGCCGTAGTTCTCACGGAGCCAGGGAACGATGATGGACGTATCCAGTCCGCCCGAGTAGGCAAGGACGACGCGAGGCTTGGGCATCTTGGTGCTCCCGGTCAGGTTGTATCAGGCTTCCGTCCGCGTCTTCGCGGTCGACTATCGATCCGGCTATCCAGCAGTGCGTCAGTGCGGGAGTGGCGCGGGGGCGGGCGGCCTCCTCTCGGGTCTGGCACGATCCCGCATCCCACACCCGTGCACGCCCGCGCCCCACGCATCCCATCTATCTTCAACCACTTCCGCACTCACGCACTCACGCACTTCCCTACTCCCAGTGCGACGCTCCCGACATCCCGTGCACTTCCTTCACGACGGCGATCTCGTCGCACGCCGTGAGCTTGGGGCAGTTGCGGCAGTCGCTCCACACCTTGGCCGGGAACATCTCCTTGGGCACGGTGCGGAATCCCAGGCGGTGGAAGAAGCCGTCGCGCAGCGTCAGGGCGAACACGGTGGTGATCCCCAGCGTCTCGGCGTCTTCAACCAGCCGATCCACGATGCGGCCGCCCAGCCCCAGTCCCTGCGTCTCCGGCGCCACGGCCAGCGAGATGACCTCCGCAAGCGTGGGGGAGAAGACGCGCAGGCCGCCACAGCCCACCACGCGGCCGTGCTCGTCCGCCGCGACCACGAACTCGCGGAACAGCCGCACCAGCTGCTCGCGGGTCTTGGGCAGCATCAGGTTCTGCGCGGCAAAGCCGTTGATCATCGGCTCCACCTGCAGCATGTCGGCAATGTTCGCCGGGCGCACGTAGACCGGCGCCGACGGGTCGAACGGCGGCAGCTCCATCAGGTTGTCCGCCGCCGGGGGCGCAATCTGCACTAGCATCCGATCGCCTCCTCAAGGATGGCCACGCCACG
>DASQBH010001552.1:0-2153 GCA_035635315.1 Longimicrobium sp. | reverse complement strand
GTACGCGCGGCGGAGCTACGAGGCACCGCTGGGGGAGGTGGAGGCGGCGCTGGCCGGGATCTGGGCAGAGGTGCTGGGCGTGGAGCGGGTGGGTCGGTGGGACCATTTCTTCGAGCTGGGCGGACACTCGCTCCTGGCCATCAAGCTGATCGGGCGGATGCGGCGGGTGGGGCTGTACATGGAAGTTCGGGCACTGTTCACCACGCCGGTGCTGGCCGAGCTGGCACTGGCCGTGAGCGGAGCGTCTGCGGAGGTGGAGGTCCCCGCGAACCGGATCCCCGAGGGGTGCGAGTCCCTCACGCCGCAGATGCTGCCGCTGGTGGAGCTGGGCCAGGCGGAGATCGACCGGATCGTGGCGGGAGTGCCGGGCGGAGCCGCGAACGTGCAGGACATCTACCCGCTGGCCCCGCTGCAGGAGGGGATCCTCTTCCACTACCTGATGTCGGAGGAGGGAGACCCGTACCTGCTGCCGATGATGACCGGGTTCGACACGCGTGCGCGCCTGGAGCAGTACCTGGCGGCACTGCAGGCGGTGATCGATCGGCACGACGTCCTGCGCACGGCAGTGGCCTGGGAGGGGCTGCGCGAGCCGGTGCAGGTGGTCTGGCGGCACGCGACGCTGCCGGTGGAGGAGGTGGAGCTGGATGCAGGAGGGATTGCGGCCGAGCATCTGTGGCGGCGCTACGACCCCCGGCGGTACCGGATGGACCTGACGCGGGCGCCGCTGCTGCAGGCGTGCATCGCCGAGGACCGCGCACGTGGTGGATGGCTGCTGCTGCTGCTCACGCACCACCTGACGAGCGACCACGAGTCACAGGAGGTGCAGCGGGAGGAGATCTCGGCGCACCTGCGGGGCCGCGAGTCGGAGCTGCCGGCGCCGCTGCCCTTCCGCAACTACGTGGCGCAGGCGCGGCTGGGGGTGAGCCGGGAGGAGCACGAGCGCTTCTTCCGCGGGATGCTGGCGGACGTGGAGGAGCCGACGGCGCCGTACGGGCTGCTGGACGTGTGGGGGGAAGGACGCGGGATCGGGGAGGCGGGGCTCTGGGTAGCGGGCGACCTCTCCGCACGGCTGCGCCGCCGGGCGCGGGCGCTGGGGGTGAGCGCGGCCAGCCTGTGCCACCTCGCGTGGGCACAGGTGCTGGCGCGGCTGAGCGGCCGGCAGGACGTGGTCTTCGGGACGGTACTCTTCGGCCGGATGCAGGGCGGGGAGGGCACGGACCGGGTGATGGGCCCCCTCCTCAACACGCTGCCGGTGCGGATCGGGGTGGGAGAGGAAGAGGTCGAGGCGGCGGTGCGGCGCACGCACGCGCTGCTGGCGGACCTGCTGCGGCACGAGCACGCCTCCCTGGCGCTGGCGCAGCGCTGCAGCGGCGTGGCGGCACCCGCGCCGCTGTTCACCTCGCTGCTGAACTATCGCCACGGCGGCGGGACGAAGCGTTCTCAGGAGGCGGGGCAGGCCAGGGAGGGCGTGCGGGGCATTTTCGAACAGGAGCGGACGAACTACCCCGTGATGCTCGCGGTGACCGACCGGGGGGAGGAGTTCTCGCTGGCGGTGCAGGTGGCGGCCCCGGCGGAGGCGGAGCGGGTGTGCCGGATGATGCACACGGCGCTGGAGCGGCTGGTCGAGGCTCTGGAGGCCACTCCCGGGCGGGCGATCCGGAGCCTCGACGTGCTCCCGCACGCCGAGCGGCGGCAGGTACTGGAGGAGTGGAACCGGACCGAAGCGGAGTATCCCGCGGAAGCTTGCATCCACCAGGTCCTCGAGCGGCAGGCTGCGCGCACGCCGGGCGCGACGGCCGTCGTCTCCGGCGCGGATTCGCTCACCTACGCGGAGCTGAACGCGCGTGCCAACCGTCTCGCCCACCACCTGCGCGGCCGCGGCGTGGGCCCCGAGGTGCGCGTGGGCGTGCTGATGGAGCGGAGCCTGGAGATGGTGGTCTCCCTCCTGGCCGTGCTCAAGGCCGGGGGCGCCTACGTGCCGCTGGACCCGGGGCTGCCCGCCGAGCGGCTGGCGTACGTGCTGGAGGATAGCGCCGTGCCGCTGGTGCTGGTGCAGGCTGCCCTGCGCGAGACCGTCCCCGCGCGGGACGGTGTCGAAGTGCTGGCGGTGGACGCGCTGGCGGAGCGGCTCGCGTCGGAGCCGGCGGAGAACC
>DASQBH010001551.1:0-2354 GCA_035635315.1 Longimicrobium sp. | reverse complement strand
GTGCAGCTGGCGGAAAGGGTGTACTGCGTCAACGCCGTCCCCGTGTTCACCACCCGGTAGCGCGCGACGGCCGAGTCGCCCGCCGGCACCGTGAGCGGGGCCGAGGCGGCGGTCACGCGCACCGATGCCGCGGGCCCGTTCCACGTGGCCGTGGCGGTGTGGCAGAACGGCCCCTCGTTGGACAGGTCGCAGATGGTCGCCGAGAACGTGTGGCTTCCCGGCCCCACGTCCACGTACCCCTCCGACCTGGCCGTAACGGGGATGACGCTGTAGCCGAGGTTGACCCAGTTGAACGCCGACGTGACGTCGACGCCGTCGAAGATGATGGACCGGCTGGTGGCGTCGAGCCCCAGGTTGTCGGCCCAGTTGACGGTCACCAGCGTCTGCCCGCCGCCGAGGTTGGCGCCGTTGCCTGGCGAGACCGTGACGGTGGGCGGCGTGCCGTCGAAGGGCCCGCAGGGCTGCTCGGTGCACTGCTGGGCGGCGGCGCGGTGCGGCAGGGCGAGCGCGGCGGCAAGCGCGCATGGCACGAGCAGCCCTCCGCGGGGGATGGAGAAGATGCGCATGTGGGACCGGGCGGGGTGTGGCGGAGTGAAGGCGGCTGCGCGGAGGGTGCCGCGGAGCGCGGGAACGGGCGGTGCCGCGGGTGAGGGGGAGGGTGTGTCGGGGAGGATGATCGCCAGTTCAACGATCCGGCAGGGCAAAATGTGACGGGGGCGACCCCCGTCCCGCAAGAGCTTCTTTGCGCACGTTTTACCACGGATGCCAGGGCGTATTCGGGCCGCGGAATTAAGGCGTACACAGGGATCAACGGCGATGCACGATTATCCTTTCTCGATGAAAATTCCGAAATTCCGCATGGTCTGCATCGGGCTCGGCGAGGCCGGGCTTTCTCGCCGCCGGACGTGCATGTTGCGTCCGTGCGCGGCGCCGAGGAGCCGCTCCAGGTGAAGCGGCCGGGGCGGGGCCGCAGTACCGAATGCGCATGTACATCTGTCGCCCTCACCGCAACCGATTCCGTCCCGCACACCTCGACACGGTGGTCGTGCACCTGATGAGCCGGGCTGAGCGAGCCGATGAACCGTGGGACGAGCGGCTGGTTCGGGGGAAAAACGGTCTTCGACGGATGGATGCGAAGAAGCCCACCGGCCGGCGCCGGTGGGCTTCTCCGCATCACCCTTCGTGCACGAGGCCGCCGCCCGCGTGCGAGCGACGGCCCTGCTCCCGGGACCAGCTAGAACGGAACCACGCGCCGGAGCTTGCCGTTCCCGTGCTCGAAGCTCATCTCACCGAACTCCACCGTGTCGCCCCGGAGCTTGACGACCGCGTCGGGGAACCGCGACTTCAGGACCGCATAGGCCCCGGCGGCATCGGTTTCTCGCGGGTAGTCGACGACCAGGCCGGCGAGCAGGTCCGCTCTCGCCCGCTGCCGGGCGAGCTCGGTTCCCTGATGATCCACCGTCACCCCCTGGTCGATACTGTCGTACAGCCAGAACGCATTCGACACGACGAGTGCGGTTCCAAGCCCGATCAGCAATGCTCGAGACATCCCCGGTTCTCCCTGGGTTGGGATCGTTCATTCTCCGTTCCGCGAACGCGTTGACTTCGCCCCCTCATCAGCATCCGCGTAAGACTCGGCATCGACCTGCCGCCCGGCCGTAATACGAATCCGGAAAGTATCCCGTACGGAGGAACAGACAACCGCCAGGGGAACAGGGACGAACCCGGCTTTTCTGTTCCTCTGCCTGTTGTCTGTTCCTCTGTACCCCCAATCTTTTTCACGATCTGGTACAACGCGTCGAAACACAGGAGAACAGGTTGTCGAGCGATGCCTGGGGCTTTTCGATGCTTTTCGATCACGGGATGGAGGCAGGCCCTATCTGATTCTCCCGTTTCCGCGAAAGCCGATCACAAGTGCGCCAGTACCGCTGCGTCCACCGCCGTACGCCTCGTGGGATCGAACCTTACCTGCCTGGTTGGAACTGTTCCCAGGAGCAGCCCTCTGCCCGCAAGACCGTGCCAGGATGACTGGTCCAGTGTTGCGGCGGCGCCCGGTTCAAGCCGGATGACCGTGTAGTGCTCAGGATAGTCATCGAGCTCATCATCGAACGGACAGTCGAACAGCAATGTCTCTGCGCCACGCTGAATTACGAATGCGCGTGGGATGTCATAGAAATCCCGATACCGGATCGGGATCCATGTCTCGGTGCTCATTGGACCCTCCCGGATTCTGGAACCGGATTCGGCTGCGGCCCACTGAACGGGCATGGCCCCGGGCCACGGCAGATGTTCACGTGCCGCTCATTCATTACACCTGAACGCGTCGGCTCCGGCGCGTGGCGCACCGTACCACC
>DASQBH010001550.1:0-2447 GCA_035635315.1 Longimicrobium sp. | reverse complement strand
GGTGGACTCCGTCTGCTCGCCGCCGAGCGGCTCCAGCCGGAGCCCGCCGGTGCCGGCGGGGGCGGGAGCGGACGCGACCTCGTCCAGCAGGAACAGCACCTGGTAGAGCGCGGAGTGGCTGAGGCTGCGCTGGGGGCGCAGCTCCGCCACCACCCGCTCGAACGGCACCTCCTGGTGCTGGTACGCATCGAGCGCCGTCTCGCGCACCCGTTCTACCACCTGGCGGAAGGTGGGGTCGCCGGAGAGGTCGGTGCGCAGCACCAGGGTGTTCACGAAGACCCCGATCAGCCCCTCGATCTCCCGGCGCGACCGCCCCGACACGGCGATCCCGACCGAGACGTCCAGCGTCCCGGCGTACCGGGCCAGCAGCACCTGGAAGGCGCCCAGGAGCACCATGTGCAGCGTCGCGCCCTGGGCGCCCGCCAGCGCGCGGAGGCGATCCAGCACTCCGAGCGGCGCCTCCAGCGGCACCCGGGCGCCGCGAAAGGAGGCGACCGGCGGCCGCGGCCGGTCCGTCGGCAGCTCCAGCAGTTCCGGCGCGCCCCCGAGCTGACGCCTCCAGTACGCCAGGTGCCGCTCCTCCGCCGCCGGCGGCTGCAAGCGCTGCCAGGCGGCGTAGTCGGCGTACTGCACGGGGAGCGGCGTGAGGGGGGAGTCCCACCCCTCCCGGTACGCGTCGTACAGCACGGCGAGCTCGCGCAGGAACACCAGCAGGCTCCACGTGTCGCCGACGATGTGGTGCATCGCCACCAGCAGCACGTGATCGCCAGCATCCAGCCGCAGAAGCGAGGCGCGGAAGAGCGGCCCCGTCGAAAGGTCGAAGACGTGCGTCCGCTCGCGGGCGAGGCGCGCCCGCACCTGCGCCTCGCGTTCCCCGGGGGAAAGGCTGGAAAGGTCCTCCGCCGGGAGCGCGTAGCCGGTGAAGGGAGCGACCACCTGGGCCGGGACGCCGTTCACCTCGCGAAAGGTGGTGCGGAGCGCGTCGTGCCGGCGTACGACCTCGGCGATGGCGCGCTCCAGCGCCGCCTCGTCGACCCCGCCCGGGAGCCGCAGGGCGGTCGCCAGGTTGAACGCCGTCAGGCCCGGGTACATCCGGTCGAGGAACCAGAGCCGCTCCTGAGCGTGCGAGAGCGGCGCGTCCCCCGTCTGCGCGCGGGGGACGATGGGCGCCGCCGCCTGGTAGCGGCCCCGCAGGCGGGCCTCGCGCAGCGCGCGCTTGGCCGAGGAGAGCTCGGACGTCCCTGTCACCGCACCCTCACCAGACGGTTCACTCATATCACCTTTCTCCGGCCAGATGCAGGGCACCGCCCAGCCCCGCGAGGGCAGACTCTGCCTCCTCGTCGCTCATCTCCCCCAGCTCCAGGAGGATCGCCTCGTCGATCAGCTCGGCCAGCCCCGCAACGGTGGGAGCCTCGAAGATCGCGCGCAGAGGAAGATCCACCTGAAAGGTCTCGCGCACCCGGGTAAGGAGCTGCAGCCCCAGGAGGGAGTGCCCACCCAGCTCGAAGAAGGAGTCGCGCGTCCCGATCTCCCGGATCCCCAGCAGCTCGCCAAAGATCCCGGCGAGGAGCTCCTCGGCCTCGCCGGTGGGCTCCAGGTACTCGTTTCCCAGCCTGGGACGCGCGTGCAGCCCCTCCTGCGGAAGGGCGCGGCCGCCCTCGGCCGGGGCAGAGCCGGCCCGGCGCGGGGTCCGGAAGCGCTCCAGGCGTGCGTGCAGGTCCTGGGGCGAGACCACCACCCGCGGCTCTCCGGCCAGGGCGGCCAGCGTCTCGAACACTCGCACCCCGTCGCCGCGTGGGATCGCCCCTTCGGAGAGGGCCGCGGAGCTCCCTTCCTCCTCCCAGCGGTCCCAGCTCACGCTGGTCCAGCGCCGCCCCTGGGCCGCGCAGCGCTCGGCCCAGGCGTCGCCCACCACGAACGCCGCGGTGGCCGCGGCCAGCCCCGACCCGCCGAAGACCGAGAAGATGGAGTTCTGGAGGAGGAGGAAGTCGAGCGGGAGCCCCGCCGTGGCCTCCTCCAGCGCGGCCAGCTCGCGCGTCAGGCGGGCCAGCTCCAGCCCGGCCGCGGCGGAGCGCGCCTCGGCCAGCGGGGCGGAGTCCGCCACGCCCTGGGCGGCGTGGACCACGCCGTGCAGCACCCCGAACGCCTCCACGGCCGCCGCCACCGCGCCACGCACCGCCGCGGGGTCGCGCGGATCGGCGCGGAGGAGGAGGGGCGCGCAGCCACGCGCCTCGGCGGCGATGATCCCTCGGATCGTCTGGCCGGCGGCGCCCCCGCCGTCAGGGGAGGCCAGGACGGCGTCCCACGCCTCGCGCTCCGGAAAGGAGGGGTGCGCCATCACGGCCAGACGCGCCCCCATGCCCGCCAGGTGCTCGACCAGCACCCCGGTGCCCGCGGGCATTCCCCCGGAGACGAGGTAGGCGCCCCCGGGGCGGAAGGACGCGCCC
>DASQBH010001549.1:0-2600 GCA_035635315.1 Longimicrobium sp. | reverse complement strand
AGGCAGTCCGCCAGGAACGACGGGTCGAACGTCGTGGGTGAGGGGAGGTCCCGCTCCAGCCGCCGGCAGATGTGCGACACCGCCCGCATGGAGTCGTACGAATGTTCCGTAAGCCGCCGGTACTCGCCGCTCACCGCGGCGGTGCCAAAGTCCACGATCACGGGCTCGTGCTCCACCTGGTGCGCCAGCCCCGCGTCGCCGCCCGCCGTCCAGGGGCAGCCGTGCGTGCCGAACGGGTCTGGCACGAAGCGCTCCGGCGTGCGCGCCAGGAAGTCGCGCATGTTGCCCACCCCGCCGGGATTCCATACGTCGAGCGGGGTCCGGGGGGACGGCTGCGGGTGTGCCTCCGCGCTCGGCGACCGGTCCAGGATGAGGACGCGCGTTCCCGCGGGGAGCCGATCGACCAGCTCTTGCTCCGCCAGCACCAGCGCGGGCGCCGTGCTCTCGAGCAGCGCGGCGATGCGCTCGGCGTCCAGGTCGGGGTCGATGGGGACGTACGCCGCGTGGACCTTGAGCACCGCCGCCAACGGATAGACGGAGAAGCTGCAGTGCCGCGTAAGCACCCCCACCGGCGTCCGGTCGCCCACGCCGTGCGCGCGGAGCTCGGAAGCCAGCGACTCAATGGCACGATCCAGCGCGGCGCCACGGATGGAGCCGTCGAGGGCAGAAAACGTGTCCATCTCCAGGTCCAGCAGGTGGTGCCACACATGCGTCTTTCCCGTGCCCGGCGCATCCACAATCCAGGCGCGATCGGACCCCCTGAGATGCTCCAGCACCGCCGCCCCGGTGCCGCCCAGGCCCAGAACGAAGGGAGGGGTGCGTCCGCGTGGCGCCCCGTCCACCCGCTCGCCGGCGGCGAAGCCGGGGAGGGGGCAGCCGGCGTCCATCGGCACGGCTCCGGGCGCCGCGGCGGCGCGCATCACCAGCCGGTCCAGGGTGGCGTAGTCCACGGTGCCTTCGTGCGTCATGGGCACCTGCTGCAGGAACACGAACGCGGCCACCATCGCCGCGCCGGGCAGGTGCGCCTCCACGTGCGCCCGCAGCGCCGCCTCGGTGGCGCCCGCCGCGGCCACGCAGGCCACCAACTGGCGATGCGCCGCGCCACCGCGCACCAGCACCGCCGCCTGACGCACCCCGGGGTGGGCCAGGAGAACGTTCTTCAGCGCCTCGGGCGAGGGCGTGTCCGGCGGCGCCCATGAATCGGCGGACGCATCGATGGACGAGCGCGCGCCCGCAACGTGACCAGGCGTGATCGAATCGGCGCACGGGTCCGCCCCCGGGGCGGGCTCGGCGGTAAAGCCAAGGCGGATCCCCTGCCAGTCGGCGGGGAGCCCCGCCACCGTCTGCGCGCAGGTGCCGTGCGTGAGCACCACGTCCCGTCCGTCGCCGTCGTCTGCGCGCACGGCCACGCGCAGCGCACCCTCTTTCGCCGCGGGGGGGCGCGTATCGACCGTGATGGTGTACGACGCCACGCCGTCGCCGGTGGGGGCTTGGCTTACATGGATCCAGTCACCGGCCCAGCCGAGCGCCTGGCACTGCGGCGCCGTCATGGCGGCTGACAGGGGGATGCTCCAGCTGACGGCCGGCCCGCGGGCCTCGTCGCCGAAGTGGGCGCGGTGGTCGCCCAGGGAGATCCACTGATCCGGCTCGGCGCCGGTGCGCGGGGGTGCGACAGCGGGAAGCGGATCGCACGGCGACTCCGTGCGATCCTGGTTCGTCTTCATGCCGTGAGTAAGGCGGTGGGTGATCTGCGCGATTGCCTTCGTGACCTCCTCGTTGGTGGTCTGAAGGTCGTCATCGCGGAGCGGCTCGTCCATGATGCGCCCGATCAGCGCCGCGGCGAATACCTCGCCCTCTTCGCCGCTTAGCAGCGCCTCGAACCATGCTTCCGCATCCGCGAACTCGCGGGGATCAGGGACCGCGTCAGCCGACTCTGCTGCTCCGGCGGCCCGCGTTCCATCACCGCGCAGCGCGTAAGCACGCTTGCTGGTAGGATCGACCATTGCCTGTTCTCCCGTTCAGAAGCCTAGAAAGATTCGAGCGATCGCAGCGGTCAGCTGTCCTCCAGCATGCCACAGGCTAGTTTCTTTGCCCGGCAAATCCGGGTGCGTAATGCGCCCTCCGTGAGGCCAAGATCATCCGCGATCTCCTGTAGCGACTCGCCGAGATAGTAGCGGCGGAGGAGAAGCTCGCGGTCTGCGGGCGGGAGCCGGTCGATAATTTTCATCTTCCTCTGATTCTCGTCGTTGGCGACGGCCTCCGTAAGCGGATCGGGATCGGGCGTGGGAATGGATTCCAGCACCCGGTCCGTGTCCGTCCCGCGCGTGACGTACTTCTTTTGCTCGCGCGTCCAGTCGATGACGAGATGTTTAAGAATCGTGTAGAGCGTGCCCTCAGGGTACGTCCCCTTCTCTAGGAACCTCTCGAACGTTTTCTGCGCGAGATCGGAAGCGACGTCGGAATCGCCGACCGCGCGGTACGCTTTCGCCCGCATCTGCCGCAAGTGCTCTTGGATCCGCGCAATGGCGCCCGGTGGCCCATCGGGAACCCAGCCGGGTTCCGGGCTCTGGTGAGGGTCGTGGTTCATGGACGCACTCCCT
>DASQBH010001548.1:0-3795 GCA_035635315.1 Longimicrobium sp. | reverse complement strand
TCACTCTGGGCGTGTCGAGCGTCTGGGTGACCGTGATCCTGTACCGCCCGGACGGAAGCCCCGGCTGGTGGTGCTCAACGAACTCGATCCGCGAGGGCTGCGGGGCCGGCTGGGTATCGGGCATCGATGCGTCGTCTCAGGTTTGGTTTCCGGGGCCGGGGACGGGGTGTGCGGGGTGCTCGCGCTCCGGCTCGGGAGGTGGATCAGGCCGCCGCGAACGTTCCCGATCGCGGCGTCACGACGAAGTCACCCGCGATGGAGGCGTCCAGCTCCGTCACGGCCGCGGCGGGGTCGAAGCCCAGCGCGGAGAGCAGCGCGCCGCGCGCCGCCGCCGTGGCCTCCGCCGCCAGCCGGTCCCGGAGGTGCGTCTCGCCCTGCGCGCTTCCGGGCACGAAGCGGCGCGCAGCGGGGACGCCCACGGCCGTGGGCGCCAGGACCGTCTCGTACTGCAGGTTCTCGCGGGGAACCGCGTGGGTGGCGCTCTCGCGGGCCGGGCTCCGGGGCCGGATCTCGAAGCCCGCCAGGGTGCCGTCGATCCACGAAGGGCCGTTCAGCTGCGGCTTGAAGGCGTCGCCCCACAGCGCCGCGGGCGCCTTCTTGAGCACCGGCGTGAAGGTGAACCAGCCGGTGGCGTCCGTGCCGTCTTCGCGGGTCACGCGGACGGCGTGCGTGGCCGCCGCCGCCCCCCGGCGCACCTGCATGGGCGCAATGCCGATGGGCGGGATGGGGGCGGGGCGGGGGAGGGCCACCTCCAAGAACCGGCGCGCGAGGACGCGCATCCGCGCGTGCGAGTCGTTGGCCTTGAACGCGACCCCGTGCTCGCGCAGGAACGCAGTGACGCCGGGGAAGGTGCTCCCGTCCACGTCGAACAGGAGGTCCGTCGTCAGCGGAGTGGGGCGCGAATGCGCGTCGTCGGCGAACGAGAGCTGCGTGACGGCGTTTCCGCCCACCTCCGCGCGCGTGGCGGGGATCACGGAGTTGGTCACCAGCACCAGGTCCTTGGGATTGACGATCCACACCTCGCCCGCCGCGGCGGTGCCGGGCACCGCGCGCACCAGCCCCCCCGCCGCCGACACCCCGCACACGGCCCCGCTCCCCGCGGGAAGGAACGAGGCGCGGAACTGCTTCCACTCCAGGGGAACCGGCCGGCGCGCCGGCGCCCCGAACTGGATGGTGAACGACACGATGGCCAGCGTCACGTGCGCCACGCCCGAGAACGGGGGGCCCCACAGCCTGAGGTCGGCGCCGATCTCCGCCGTGACGTGGTGCGTCCCGAAGAGGGTGAAGGTGTACGAGACGCCCACGTTCACGTAGGCGCGGGCTTCGTAGTGGTACGGCTTCCAGGCCAGCAGGAAGTCGGCGCCCACGGTGAACCACGCCGTGAGCGGGCCGCTGCGCCAGGTGGCCTGCAGGCGCCCGCCCGCCATGAGCGCGCCGGCCGTCAGCGCGAAGTACGCTTCGCCCTTGATGGACAGCTGGGGCGTCACCTGCCAGTTGATCGCCAGCCGCGGCACCTGCGGGTAGTGGGCCGGCCGCCGGTAGGCGGGGTGGTAGCCCCCGAGCGTAAGGACGAAGTCGCCCGCGTGCTCTCCGGAGAACCAGCTGTAGAACGCGAACCCTCCCGTGAGCCGGCAGTCGCGCGAGAACAGGTACGACGCGGGGGTCAGCTGCCCCTGTACGCCCAGGAACCCTTCCGCCGGCCGAAAGGTGGCCCGCAGCGCGATCTGCACCTCCGCCAGGGGCGGAACCGCCTTTCCGGCCGGGTCGGGCGAGGGGATGACGGCGGTGGAGAGCCCCAGCACGTCCACCTCCACCTGCTCGCGGACCCTCACCACCAGCAGCGCGAAGCTGTCCACCTGCCGGAACGAGGTGAAGCGGACGCCCAGGGCGAAGAAGTGCTCGCCCGGCTGCACGGGCACGTAGTCGCGCAGCGCTGTGATGCGCTCCATCAGGAACTCGCGCTGCCCCGGTCCGGACGCGGGCGGGGGCGGGCCGCCCCGCACGGCCTCGGCCACCAGGGGAAAGCGTGCCACCTCCTCAAGCGCGGGCATGCGCAGCGCCCGGTTGTACCCGAAGGCCGCGGCCAGCCCGGTGACGAAGAAGAAGGCGGGGCCGCCGATGGGCTGGTTGAGGACGGCGTAGAGAAAGAGCGAGCGCTGGCCGTCCACCTCGGCGTACGAGCCGATGGCGCTCAGGTTCAGGCGTGGCGTGCGGATGACCGCCAGCCCGGCGTACTCGTCGGCGGCGCCGGCGGCCTCGGGGGGCAGGTGCAGCAGAAAGCCGCCGATCTCCACGTCGTCGCTGGCGTAGCTGATCCCCACGCCGCGCAGGGCGAACTTCGGCCGGAGCGGCCCCGCGCCCAGGCTGGCGAGCGGGATCCCCACGCCCAGCCCGTCCAGCGCCAGCGTGAGCTTGCCGGCCCTGAGCGCCGCGTCCAGGTACAGCCAGACGTCGCCGCCCTCGTAGCGCACGTACACGCGCTGCACCTGCACGGGGCCGGCGGACTTCTGCACCGTGCTTTCGGTCGCGCCGCCGGCCGCGGGCGGGGTGCCAGCGGCGCCGGCCACGGTGCCCGCGGCGGTGCCGCCGGGTGCGGCTGCGGTCGTCCCGGCGCTGGTGCTCGCGGGCGTGGTCGCGACCGTATCCGCGGGGGTGCCGGCCGCCGCGGGGGCGGCGGGGAGCTTGTCCTTTCGCCTGGACCCGACCGGGAGCGACAGGCGGAGCGGCGTGCCGCCCAGGTGCAGCGTAAGGGCGAGGGTCAGCCCGCGCGGGAGGGCGTCCGGGAGCGCCGGCCCGCCGCTTGGCGCAAGGGCGCCCACGGCGGCAAGGTCGTCGGCCGCAAAGTCGTCGGTGGCAAACAGGGGCTGGAACTCCAGCCGCAGCTTTTCCGAGGGAGGAAGCGCCGCGCCCGCCAGCGGAAGCGCCGACAGGCCCACGTCGATCCCCGCGTCCAGCGCCACCAGCGTCTTCGCCGGGGCCGGCCCGCCGTCGGGAAGCTTCGGCCGGTGGTAGGCGAACAGCGCGTCGCGCAGCGACAGGCGGACGGAATCCAGCTCGGGGGGCAGCCCCGGGTCTTCCGGGGCCAGGGCGCGAGCCAGCTCTCCCAGCCCCACGCCGGGGTCGTCCGGCGGCGCCACGTAGGCGGCCACGAATGACGAGGCCTCGTCGCTGGCGCCGAACGCCGCGCTGAAGGTCATTCCCGCGAACGAGAGCGTTCCCTGCACCTGGCGATCGTATCCGCCGTCCGCCTGCTCGCTCACCTCGATGTCCACGGTGAAGTCGAACTCGCCGCCGCCCACGGGGAGCGTGCCTGCGCAGGTGAAGGCCACGTCCGTGGATGTGCCGCCCGCGGCGGGGGCTTCGGCTGTCGCCGCGGGGGCGGTGGCGCCCTTGTTCGGGGCAACGGTTGCGGCCGCGTTCGCGGGGGCGGCCTGCTTGGGAGCCCCGGCGACGGCCTTTTCCGCTGACGGAGGCGCGCCTGCCACGGAGGAGGCCGCCGGCTGCGCGGGGTGCTGCGGCGCGGGAGAGGCTGTCGGGAGCGCGGCGGGCTCCGGCGTAGGGGCGGCGGTGGTGGCGAAGCGCAGCCTCAGCCGCGTGAGCTCCATGTCCCGCAGCGCGTCGGGCAGGGTGAGGCCGAAGTGGCGCGAGACGGCGTCCAGCGCCACGCCAATGCGCATCAGCCCCCCAAGCTCGCCGGAGAACGACCAACCGTTCTCGCGCTTCTCTGCCCCCACCTCGAACGCAATGTCGCCGATCAACACCACGCCCCGGATGGAGCCCGTTATGGAGCGGGGG
>DASQBH010001547.1:0-3828 GCA_035635315.1 Longimicrobium sp. | reverse complement strand
GCTACCCGCAGAGCGACACGGCCGGCAATATCGCCGTGGACCTTACGCGCGAGCCGGCCGCGGGCGAGCCCTCGGCGCTGGCGTGGATGCGTGCCTTTCCCCGCCGCCTCATGCTGCAGCCGGGGCAGCGGCAGGTGGTGCGGGTGATGGTGGACGCCCCCGCCGGGCTGGCGGAAGGCGAGTACTGGGCGCGCGTGCTCATCACGTCCAAGGGCGGCCAGCCCCCGATCGAGCAGACGCAGGGCGACCAGGTCCTCCACCTCGAGGTGCAGACCACGCTCGTGATGGCGGCCAACTACCGCAACGGCGAGGTGAACACGGGCGTCACCGTCACCTCCGCCGCCGCGCAGCGCACGGGGGCCGAGGTCACGCTGGAGCTGGACCTGGAGCGCACGGGGAACGCCGCCTTCCTGGGCTCCCTGCGCGCGGACCTGGTGGACGCGCGGGGCACCGTGCTGGGCAGCGCGTTCGACGACCTGGCCGTCTACCGCACCATCCACCGCCGGCTGACCATCCCCGTCCCCGACGGCGCGGCCGGGGCGCTGCAGCTGCGGCTGACCATCAACACCGAGCGGGACGACCTTCCCGCGGGCGGGGCCCTTCCGGCGCCGCCCATCACCCAGCAGGTCCCCGTCACGCCATGACCCTTCGCGGCGCGCTCACGGCCCTCCTGATCCCGGCGCTGTTGGCGTCGGGCGGGGCCGCGCGCGCCGAAGCGCAGGGGACCCCCTGGAAGGCGCACGTGGGCGCGTCGGTCAAGGTGGCGCCGCCCCCCATCCTGCTGGAGACCACCCGCGACCTGTACTTCGGCTCGGTCGGCCCCGGCAGCGACGTCCCCGTCCCCGCGCAGCCGCCGTACTCGGCCGGCACCTGGAGCGCCGGCGTGCGCTTCAACAACCTGCGCAAGACGGTCACCTACGGCATCCGCTTCACCCTGCCGGCCAACCTGACCAACGGCACGCAGAACCTGCCGGTGAGCTGGAACGGCACGCAGTACGGCTGGCTGTGCGTGTGGAACACCACCACCTCCACGCCCGGGTCGTGCAACGTGCAGCAGGCGCAGTACAACCCCACCTCGCACACCGGCGCCGGCAGCCCGCTGATGGTGGACCTGCCCAACAACACGCCGCAGAACAACGTCTTCGCGGCCGACGTGTACGTGGGCGGACGGCTGACGGTCCCCAACATCAGCCTGGCGCCGGGCGTCTATTCCGCGCCCATCACCGTCACCATCTCCGTCCTCAACTGACGGTGCTTCGATCCCGCCGGTGGCCGCGCGCCGCCGTCCGGCTCCTGTGCGGCGCCGCGCTCCTTTGCGCGGCGCCGCTTTGCGCGCAGGAGGAGGGATTGTTCGAGCTGCGGCTGACGGCGCTGGCGGAGGCGCGCACCGTCCCCGTGCTGCTGGATCCCCGGGGCCAGCCGCTGGTGCCCCTCCGCCAGGTGCTGGAGTTCCTGCAGATCCCCGCGGTGGAGCGGGGCGACACGCTGGAGCTGGAGTGGCCGCCGGGCGTGTGGAAGACGCGCGTCGACGTCGCGCGCCGGGAGGTGTCGTCCGGCGGCGCCACGGCCGAGGTGCCGGAGGCGGAGTGGGTGCGGCGCGAGGCGGAGGTCTTTCTCTCCCCCGCCGCCCTGCAGCGCATCCTGGCCGCGGAGGTGCTGATCGACTGGGAGAACGTCACCGTCCTGGTCACCGGGCGCGACGACTTTCCCGTCGTCGCCCGGGCGCGCAACCAGGCGCGGCGGCAGGGAAACCTGGGCGGCGGCGCCGGGGACGAGGCGGAGGAGCCGGACATCCCGTACCCGTCGCTCAGCGGGGGGATGGCGGCGGGGTGGGGCGTCGCCGGATCCATCACCAACACCGAGTTCCACGGCCGGGTGCGGGCCACGCTGGGCGCTGCGGTCGCGGGCGGGGCGCTGGAGGGGGGCGGCGCGGCCGTCTTCGACACCGCCGGCATCCGCCCCGTGGATCCGCACCTGCAGTACACGCGCGCCTTTCCCCGCAGCCGGATCGTCCGCCAGGTGCGGGTGGGCGACGTGCTGAGCGAAGGGCTGGTCAGCCGCCCGATCTTCGGCTTCACCGTCAGCAACGAGCCCCTGTACGCGCCCCGCTACTTCGGCGAGGCGCTCATCCGCCCCGTGGTCCCCGCGGGGTGGGAGTACGAGGTGTACCAGGGCGAGCAGCTGGTGGGCGTCGGCACGCGGGACGCGCCGGAGCCGGTGGCGGCGCAGCTGGGGTACGGCGCCACGCCCGTGCGCATCCGCATGATCGGCCCCGCGGGACAGGAGCGGACGGAGGAGCTCACCTTCCTGGTCCCCGCCACGCAGGTGCCGGACGGCGAGTGGCGCTACCGCGCGGGGGGCGGCGCCTGCCGGTACACGAACGCCTGCTCCGCCTTCGGCTACGGCGACGTGCGCTACGGGGTGAGCCGGGCGCTGACGGTCGGCCTGGGCGGCGAGCACACGGCGCGGGACAGCGGCGCGGCGGAGACGCGGCCGTACGGGCTGCTGAGCTTCGGGCTGCGGCCGGACCTGCGGCTGGAGGTGCGCGCCCAGGCCGACGCGCTGCTGCACGGCACGCTGCAGCGGTACGATCGCCATGGCGGGTGGCGGCTTTCCGGCGGCTGGCAGCGGCAGGAGGGCTTCGCCGGCCTTGCCGATCCCTACTGGTTCGCGGAGGGGGCGGCGGCGCTCAAGGGATTTCTTCCCGGGCGCGGGCGCACGCTCATCGTGCAGGCGCGGGCGCGGGAGCGTCCGGACGGGAGCGGGCCCGCGTGGCAGAGCGGGGTGATATCGGGGTTCCGGCGGATGCAGTTCGGCCTGGCGTACGAGAGCGGCTTTCAGCCGGTGGACGTCGCCACGGTGACGGCGCACACCTACCTGCCGCGCCACCTCCTTCCCCGCCTGCGCGACCTGAACCTGAACGCGCGGCTGGACTACGGCGGCGCCGAGGTGCAGAACGCGTCGCTCGGCGTCACCTTTCGCGCGGGGCAGCACGCCAGCATCAGCCTGGCGGGGGGATGGCAGGCCGCCAGCGGCGCGCCGGCGCTTACGCTCAGCGTGATCACCCGCGCGCCGGCGGCGTACTTTCAGACCAACGCCTTTGCGGAGCGCGGGCGGCAGGGCGTGTTCGTCACCGCGGGGGGTGGGGTGGCGTGGGGGAGGTACGGCACGGACGCCAGCCCGTTCGAGACGCTGGGGCGCGGCGGGGTGAGCGGGCGCGTGTTCGTGGACGAGGACGGCGACGGCGTGCTGGACCCCGGCGAGCCGCTGGCCCCGCAGATCCCCGTCGTCGTGGGCGGCGAGCGGGCGATCACGGACCGCGAGGGCCGCTACGCCGCGTGGGGGCTGCTGCCGTACGCCGTGCTCCCCGTGGGCGTCGACACGCTCAACCTCCCCATGACGGACCTGTCCCCCGGCGCCGCCGAGCCGCTGATGCGCCCCACGCCCAACCTGTACACGCCGGTGGACCTGCCGCTGGTGCGCACGCGCGAGGCGTACGGCCGCGTGCAGTGGACCGGTCCGCCGCGCGGCCTGGCCGGCATTACGGTCGAGGTGCGCCGGGATGGCGATGCGCAGCCGCGCCGCATCGTCACCTTCAGCGACGGCGAGTTCTACTTTCCGCGCCTTCCCGCCGGCGCCTACACGCTGACCGTCTCCGCCAGCTCGCTCCAGGCCCTGCGCGCGGTCGCCGATCCCGCGTCCATCTCCTTCGTCGTTCCCGCCACCTCGGGCGCCGAGCCCGTGCAGATCCCCGCCATCCAGCTTCGTCCCGCAGGCTGAGAAAAAGATTGGGCCTCACGGTAGAGTTAGCAGAGTTAGCGGAGTTTT
>DASQBH010001546.1:0-4411 GCA_035635315.1 Longimicrobium sp. | reverse complement strand
GGGCTGCAGAGCTGGGAGTTTTCGACCGATATTGCCCCGCGGCGGGAGGGAGTTTCGTGAGCGGCACGCTGATCAACCCCGACATGGTGGATGCCATCGCGCTCCCGCGCCTGGTGTGGCTGCGCCCCATTTTCCCGATGACGAAGGAGAGATCGTGAGCGGTCCCGTGATCAACGCCAATGTGGTGGACGCGCTGGTGCTTCCCCGGCTGGTGTGGCTGCGTCCGAACCTGGTGGGGCTCGTGTTCACGCTGTCGAAGCTGCTCCCCGCGCGCCACATCGTCCGCAGGGCGCGCGAGGAGGGCAAGCTGCGGCCGGGCGCGGTGATCGCCGAGACCAGCTCGGGGACGTTCGGGCTGTCGCTGGCGATGGTGGGCCGGCTGCACGGGCACCCGGTGGAGCTGGTGAGCGACCCCTCCATCGAGCCGCCGCTGCAGCGCCGGCTGGAGGATCTGGGGGCCACCGTCCACATCGTGCGCGATCCGGGCCCGTCCGGCGCCTTTCAGATCGCGCGGCTCGAGCTCCTGGAGCGGATCCTGGCGGAGAATCCGGACGCGTTCTGCCCCCGCCAGTACACCAACCCGCAGAACCCGGCCAGCTTTGCCCCCTGCGCCGAGCAGCTCGCCCACGCGGCCGGCACGGTGGACTGCCTGGTGGGCCCGGTGGGCTCCGGCGGGTCGCTCTGCGGGACGGCGGCGGCTCTCCGCCTCCTTTCCCCCGGGCTGAGCGTGGTGGCGGTGGATACGCACCACAGCGTCATCTTCGGCCTGACCGAAGGCCGGCGCATGCTGCGCGGGCTGGGGAACAGCCTGGTGCCCGCCAACGTGGACCACGCGGCGGTGGACCTGGTGCACTGGGTGGGCGCCGCCGAGGCCTACCACGCCACCCGGCGGCTGCACGCGCAGCACGCGGTGTTCATGGGCCCCACCAGCGGCGCGGCGTTCCTGGTGGCCGACTGGTACGCCCGGAACAACCCCGACGCGCTCACCGCCGTGATCCTTCCGGACGAGGGCTACCGCTACCAGGACACGGTCTACGACGACGCGTGGCTGGAGGAGAAGGGGCTGCGGCTGGACGCGCCCCCCGCCGGGCCGGTGGAGTGGGACCGCCCCCACGACGGCGCCGAGCCGTGGTCGTACTTTCGCTGGGGCCGCCGCGCGTACGCCGAGGTGATGGGCGCTCCCCCCGAGCGCCTGGAGCTGGCGTCGCTCTGACGGCGCGCCGGGGCATGGATCCGCCCCGGCCGACACTCGGCTGTGGGCCGACCGCGGTTGTCGATTCGATCATTCACCGGACGGGGAGGAGTGCGCTGTGGATCACAAGGAGGCGACCGCTCGCGGCGAGCAGCGCGCGGCGAGCGGCACCGCGTACTTTGTCGCCGTGTTGCGGGCGGCACACCTCATCATCGACGGCAAGCCCCCCGTGTTGAACGACACGGTCGCCGCGCGGATGCTGGGCGGCGGCATGCTGGCGCAGATCCGCGCGCGCGCCGACGAGCTGCAGACGCCACCCACGCGCGGCCTGCGCTCGCACGTGGTCCTGCGGAGCCGGTTCACCGAGGATACGCTCATGGACGCCGTTGCGGACGGCGTCGAGCAGTACGTGCTTCTTGGCGCGGGGCTCGACACCTTTGCGTACCGCCAGCCGGCGTGGGCGCACCGCCTTGCGATCATCGAGGTCGATCACCCGGCCAGCCAGGGGGGAAAGCGCGCGATGCTTGCCGCGGCGGGCATCGAGATCCCGCCGAACGTGCGCTTCGCCGACGTCGACTTCGAGCGCGAGACGCTCTCCCACGGCCTCGCGCGCCTGGGCGTGGACACGTCGAAGCGCACGTTCTTCTCCTGGCTGGGCGTCACGATGTACCTCACCCGCGACGCCATCGAGGCGACGCTGCGCACCGTGCTGTCGTTCCCCAAGGGGAGCGGGATCGTGTTCACGTACGCACACACGGCATCGAAGGCCTCTCGGCTCGCCCAGGATTCCGCGTCGGACGGCGAGCCGTGGGTCAGCTACTTCACACCCGAGGAAGTTGAAGCGATGCTGCGATCACTCGGCTTCTCCGACGCCAGCTTCCTCTCGCGCGAGGAGGCCGAGCGGCGCTACTACGCGAACCGCACCGACGGGTTCGAGGCGCCGCCCCGCGTGTCGATCGTCGCCGCGAGCGTGTGACCACGCGGTGAGGGGCCGTGAGATCTTTCCGAGTGGACCCCTCCTGCACATCCCCATTGGCCGGATCCGAAGCGCGCATGTCCACCGTCGACAATCCCGATCCCCCCAGCATGGCCGCCCTGCTGGGCGCCTACCGGGCTCCGCACGCGCTCTACGACCGGGCGAGAGCCCGGGACGGGCTGGCGTTCGACCCACTGGGCAACTGCTGGCTCGTCACCGGCCACCAGGCCGTCCGGAGCATCCTCGAGGACCGGCGGTTCACCTCCGACCTGCGCTTCGCGAGCGCGGGGAAGGCCCGGCCGGCCCGGCGGTCGTTCATCCAGGACGCGGTCGAGAAGCAGATCGTCTTTTCGGACGGGGCGGATCAGCACGGCGCGCAGCGGGTGATCCTGCAGCAGTCGTCTCGCAAGATGCAGGAGCTGTCGGGCTGGATCCGGGAGCTCGCGGCCGGGCTGCTCCAGCCGCTGCGCCCGCGGGGCGAGCTCGACCTGGTGGCCGACTTTGCCCTGCCGTACGCGCTGCGGATGGTCTGCCGGGTGTTCGGCATCCCGGTGGACGACCCCGGCCGGGTGGCCGAGCTGGCGAGCTGGTCCTCGACCATGGCGGACCTCACCAGCGGCTACCTGAACATACGGATACAGGAGATCACGCTGTTCGGCGACTACTTCCGCGAGCTGGTCGCCGCGCGCAGATCCTCGCCGTCCGACGACCTGGTCAGCTCGTTCCTGAGCGCGGGAACCTTTGACCAGGACGAGGACCTCGTCATCAACTGCATGGCGGTCTTCGCCGCCGGCAGGGTGACCACGCAAAAGCTGATCGGAGACGGCGTTCCGATGCTGTTTCCGGAGTGGGCCGCCTGGCGGGAGATGGCGGCGGCGAATCCGGGCGTGACCCGGCGGCTGACCGAGGAGCTGCTGCGGATGGTGACGCCGACCCGCTATCTGGGGCGGCATGCCACCGAAGACGTGGACCTTTCGGACGAGTGGGGTCCCGGCCACCTGATCCGGGCGGGGCAGAGGGTCATCCTCTTCCTGGAGGCCGCCAACCGCGATCCCGCCCGCTTTCCCGACCCCCATGAGCTGGCGTGGGAGCGGCAGCCGAACCCGCACCTGGCGTTTGGCCACGGCGCGCATCGCTGCCCCGGGGCGAGCATCGCGCGCGTGGAGATCCAGATTGCCCTGGAGACGCTGCTCGCGACCTTCGAGACGCTCGGTCCGAATCCGTCCGCGCCGCCTGTCTGGGATCCCAACCCCAACCTGGGCGGCTACCGTTCGTACCCGTGCCTGTGCAGCTGAAGCCAGGCTCCTCGCCAGCCGGGCCGCGGCGCAGCGGCGGTGGCGCGGCCGTTTCGCGTCGCGCTGTGCCGGCGAGTGGTAGCGGTAGCCGCCATGATTGGCGGGAAGAAAGGCGACGACGGATGCGGGCTCGTAGACGCGGGCCTCCGGGTCGATCGCGTGTGGGAGCGGGGGGCCGAAGACGGTTGTGCCGTCGAACTGCCACGGCTCGGGTGTGTGGTCGATCACCTCCCGGCAGCAGCGCGGTGATACGGGCCTCCGCCGGTGCGGGCGCGCGCGGCCATCCGCCAGGCAGCCACCTGCGACGGCGCCTTGCGGCTGCGGGCGATGGGGTACGCGGTGGACGACCCGGTGGGCTACATCGTCGGCGGGTACACCTGTGGCTACCGCGTCCGCTTCTACGAAGACATCCCGTATGCGTTCTCGCCTCGGAGCCTGGCGACGGCGCTCAAGGGAAAGAGGGGCTTGAGCGGGCAGGAACTTGAGTTCGAGGAGGAGCACGTCGCGCGGAAGGCCGACGCGCCAACTACCACTTGCAAATGTCTCACATGTTTAACGACGATCTTCAGCAGAACCACCAGATCCGCGCCTTTACCGCCGGCCCCCCCGCGCCGCCACCGCCGCTGCGTCGAGCGGGTCTGGGGGTCGGCATGAAGACCGCGCACGCCTTCTTCGAGAGGGTCGGCGTCCCCCCGTACCAGGGATCGGTCGAGCTCGCCAACGCGTACCTCGTTCAGGGGCTGGAGAAGGCGGGCTACCGCACCCAGGTGCACGGGCCTGTGGTTTCAAGGTCCAAGATCGAGCGGCTCTTGCCGCTGAACCTGGCGAAGGCCCGCGCCGAGCTCGTCGCGGCGTCTCCTTCGGACCTCGCGCTCTACGACGACGGCAGCCTCAGCCTGTGTCCTCCCGGTCGGCAGTGGGCGCGCCGGAGCGCGGTCTTCTACCACG
>DASQBH010001545.1:0-5687 GCA_035635315.1 Longimicrobium sp. | reverse complement strand
GGGCGCCGGGCGAGGTGGCGCTGGCGGAGGTCGTGGCGGCGGTATCGGACGGGCCGCGGCCGCGCGCCGTCTGCCTGCTGGGCAACCGGCCGTGCCGCGCCGCCGCACCCTGCGCGGCGCACGCGCGGTGGACGGCGGTGCAGGAGGATCTGTGGGCGCCGCTGTACCGCACCACGCTGGCCGACCTGCTCGACCCGGCTTTCACGAAGTTCGACGGGGAGCGCGTCTCCGCCGTCATCCACCAGGCCGTCGCGGCCTGAGTCGCTCGCAAAGGAGCACACCATGAGCACGCTACTGGAGCAGGACCCCGCCACCACCGTCAGCCGCCCCGACCGCACTCCGCCGGCGCCGCCCGCGCTCCCGGCCGGGCGGGGAAGCACCTGGCCGTGGCCCGTCTGGCTGGCCGTGGTCCTGGCCCTCACGGCGCTGACCGTGGCGACGATCGTCCTGCTGCGCTCCGCGCGCGGCACCGCCGACGCCCCGCCCGCGTTCGCCGCCTCCATCCCCGCCCGCGAGGCCTCGGCCATCCGCGGCCAGGAGCGGGCCGAGCTCACCGCGCCGCCCATGGTGCCGAAGCCCATCACCCGCGACTACGCCACGAAGGTGACCGTGGACCTGGAGGTAGTAGAAAAGACGATGCGGATGGCGGACGGGGTGGACTACACCTTCTGGACCTTCGGCGGAACCGTCCCCGGCAGCTTCATTCGCGTTCGCGAGGGCGACCAGGTGGAGTTCGTCCTGAAGAACCACCCCAGCAGCACGGTGCCGCACAACATCGACCTGCACGCCGTCACCGGCCCCGGCGGTGGCGCCGAGGCCACCATGGCGCTCCCCGGGCACCACTCCACCTTCGTGTTCACCGCGCTCAACCCCGGGCTGTACGTCTACCACTGCGCATTCGCCCCCGCGTCGCTGCATGTGGCCAACGGCATGTACGGGCTGATCCTGGTGGAGCCGAAGGAAGGGATGCCGGCCGTGGACCGCGAGTTCTACGTGATGCAGGGCGACTTCTATACGAAGGGCGCGCACGGCGAACCCGGCCTGCAGCCGTTCGACATGCAGAAGGCGATCGCCGAGCAGCCGGAGTACGTGGTCTTCAACGGCTCGGTGGGCTCGCTGACCGGCGACAACGCGCTCAAGGTGCGCACGGGCGAGACGGTGCGGCTGTACGTGGGCAACGGCGGCCCCAACCTCACCTCCTCGTTTCACGTGATCGGCGAGGTGTTCGACAACGTGTACAACGAGGGCGGCACGCTGGCGCAGCACAACGTGCAGACCACCAGTATTCCCGCCGGCGGCAGCGCCATCGTGGAGTTCCTTACCGAGACGCCCGGCAAGCTGGTGCTGGTGGACCACGCGCTCTTCCGCGCCTTCCACAAGGGCACGGTGGGGCTGATGCAGGTGGAGGGCGATCCGCGGGCGGGCGCCTTTGGCGGCCAGGTCTCCACCGGCCCCTACACGCCCGCCAGCCGCTGATCCGCACTCGGGCGGGCGCCGCTCCGGCGTCCGCCCGGCTTTCTAGACCAAGGGAATCGACGATGCGCGCCCTGACCCTCACTCTGCTGCTCGGACTGGCGATGGCGGCCCCCGCCGCCGCCGGGTCCGCACCCGGTGCGCGGATGGCGCGCATCCCCACGGGACGCTACGTGCCGCTGTTCATCAACGGCCGCCCGTCGGTGGAGGTGAACGCGTTCGCGCTGGACCGCCGCCCCGTCACCCGCGCCGAGTACCTGGCGTTCGTGCGGGCCAACCCGCGGTGGCAGCGCGGCCGCGTCCCCGGCGCCTTTGCGGAGTCGGGATACCTGGCCTCCTGGCGCGGCCCGCTGTCGGCGGGCACCGCCACCGACGCCCGGCGCCCGGTGACGGAGGTGTCGTGGTTCGCGGCTCGCGCCTTCTGCCAGGCCCGCGGCGCCCGCCTGCCGACGACGGACGAGTGGGAGTACGCGGCGCTGGCCAGTGAGACCGTCCGCGACGCCTCGCGCGACCAGACGTTCATCGCCCGCCTGCTGGACCTGTACCGCACGCCGCGTCCACTGCCGCCGGTGGCGGGCTCGGGGTTCCGCAACGCGTACGGCGTCAGCGACCTGCACGGCGTGGTGTGGGAGTGGGTGGAAGACTTCAACTCCCTGCTGGTGTCCGACGACTCGCGCGCCACCGCCGGCCGCGACCACCCGCTCTTCTGCGCCGCGGGCGTGGTGGGCGCCACCGACCCCGGCAACTACCCCGCGTTCCTGCGCTACGGCTTCCGGGCCGCGCTGCAGGGGCGCACCACTGTCGGAAGCTTGGGCTTTCGCTGCGCACAGGATCTGTGACCATGCGCTCCCCGCTCCGGCCGCTGCTGGCCATCGTGATCGCCGCGCTCGCCGCGTGCGGGCGCACCTCCGCCCCCATCGCGCCTGCTTCGGCGGACGCGCCCTCCGTCGCCGCGGACTTTTCCGTCTACGACCTGGAGGCGCGCTGGCGCGACCAGGACGGCGCGGACCGCGTGCTCCGCTCGCTGGGCGGCCGGGTGCAGGTGGTGGCGATGGTCTACACGAGCTGCACCCATACCTGCCCCGCCATCGTCGCCGAGATGAAGCGCCTGGAGGCCGCGCTTCCGGCGGAAGAGCGCGCCCGCGTGGGCTTCGTCCTGGTCTCGCTGGATCCGGGGCGCGACACGCCGGAGCAGCTGAAGAAGTTCGCCACCTCGATGCGTCTGCCCGCGGAGTCGTGGACGCTGCTCACCGCGGATGCGGACGCCGTGCGCGAACTGGCCGCCCTGCTCGGCATCCGCTACCGCGCCGAGGCCGACGCGCAGATCTCGCACTCCAACACCTACCTGGTGCTGGACGCGGAGGGGCGCATGGTCCACCGGCAGGACGGCGTGGGCAGCGGCACCGGGCCCGCGCTCTCGCGCATCCGCGCGGCGGCCGCGCGCTGATCGTCATCCATCCACCGAAATCGAACCGTTCCGGAGCGGTACCATGTTCCTCGCACCCCTGCCGTCGAAGCGTATCGCCGCCCTTCTCGCGGCCGCGTTCCTTCTCTCCGCCGGCCACGCGGCCGCGCAGGCGGGCCTGCCCGTTTCCACCAGCCGCATGGGCGTGGTCAAGGGGCCCGGCGTGGTGGCGGCCGGCGTGCTGCAGGTGGAGGCGGGATACTCGCGGGCGCACCGCGAGGGGCGCACCCGCCACGCGTTCGGCGAAACGCTGCTGCGCGTGGGCCTGGGCCGCGACACCGAGCTGCGCGCCACCTTCCCCTCGTACCTGCGGACGCTGACGCCCGGCACCACGACGGAAGGTGCGAGTGACGCGGCGCTGGCGTTGAAGCACCGCTTTCGTCAGCCGGCGGGGTGGATGCCGGGCATCTCGCTGACGGTGGGCTCCACCCTTCCCACCGGCGCGGATGCCTTCAGCGCGGGCCAGGCGCAGCCGGAGGCGATCGCGGCCGCGGAGTGGCGTCTGCCGCACCGGGTGGCGCTGGGGGGCATCGCCGGGCACCGCCACGCCGTGCTGGCCGGCGACCGCTTCGGCCAGAACACGCTGGGCGCCGCCGCCCGCGCGGACGTGACGCCTGCCGTCGCCGCGCAGCTGGAATACTCGCGCGTCTCCGCCACCCGCGCCGGCGCCGTGGACGCGGGACAGCTGCGCGCGACCGCCGCGCTGCGCCTGACCCGCGACCTGCAGCTGGATGGCTGGGCCGGCCGCACCACCCAGACCGGCGTGCCGGCGGAGACGCAGTTCGGCCTCGGCTTCACCCGCCGCTGGTGACACGCGCGGCGGGCGGGCGAAGTCGATGGTGAGCGGGCCGGGCGACGTGCCGTCCGCCGGCCGCGGGTGGGGGGCGCCTCTCCCGGCCTCTCCCCATTCGTTCCTCGCGGAGAGGGGAGAACTACGATCGCGCTTCGACAGGCATCACACCGCGCCGGCGGTCCCCCACCCCCCGGCCCCCTCCCCCGGCAAACTGCGCGAGGAGAGGGGGAGAATCCGATCCCGTTTCCGAAGGTGCGTCGCACCTCCCTCCCCCGCGCAGTTTGCGGGGGAGGGCCGGGGAGGGGGGTGCCTGCCCTTCGCGCCACACAATCCGCGGCACGCCGAACCCAGCCCCCACACCCAACCTCCCCAGCAGTTTTGGGGGAGGTGGGCCGGTGGTGCCGGCCCGGAGGGGGCGGACTCCGGTCCCGCCCGAAGCGCTCCGCACCCCGTCGCGACGTTTATACCCTCTCCCACGCAGTTTGTGGGAGAGGGCAGGCGAGGAACGAGCCGGGTGAGGGCCCGTCGCCCCGGGATGAATCCCGGGGCTGGAAAGGCCATAAGCCCCGCCCTGGGCTCGCGGAGCTCGCCCGGCGGGGCTTCACCTGCTCGCGCGGGCCGGGGGCCTGCGTGCATAGCGAGGGGGGCGCGTGATACGATCGGAGTCGCGTTGCGGGTGTTTGCGACGTTTATACCCTCTCCCACGCAGTTTGTGGGAGAGGGCAGGCGAGGAACGAGCCGGGTGAGGGTCCCGCCGTCGCACTTTCGCCCTCATCTCCGTAACTTGGCTCCGTCCGCATCCCCACGATTCGCCGCCGGAGCCGATGATCCGCACGTCCCCGCAGGTGGCCGACGCGCTCGCGCGGTCCAGGCCCGTCGTCGCGCTGGAAAGCACGGTGCTGGCGCACGGGCTGCCGCGCCCGCGCAACCTGCAGGTGGGGCTGGCGATGGAAGAGGCCGTCGCCTCCGCCGGCGCCGTGCCCGCCACCGTCGGCGTGGTCGCGGGCGTGCCGCGGGTGGGGATGGAGCGGGCGGAGATCGAGCACCTGGCGATGACGGACGGCGTGCTCAAGCTCTCCACGCGCGACCTTGCCGTCCCCGTGGCGCGGGGGACGGACGGCGCGACCACCGTCGCCGCGACCATGTGGCTGGCGGTGCGCGCGGGGGTGCGCGTGTTCGCCACCGGCGGCATCGGCGGCGTGCACCGCGGCGAGGACCGCGACGTCTCCGCGGACCTCACGGAGCTGGGCCGCACGCCCATGCTCGTCGTCTGCGCCGGCGCCAAGTCCGTGCTGGACCTTCCCGCCACCCGCGAGGCGCTGGAGACCGCCGGCGTCCTTGTCGTCGGCTTCGGGACGGACGAGCTGCCTGCGTTCTACTCCACCCGCAGCGGCATCCCCGTGGACGTGCGCGTGGAGGATTCGGCGCAGGCGGCCGAGCTCTGGCGCGCGCACCGCAACTTCGGCCTCCCCGGCGCCATGCTCCTCTGCGTCCCCCCGCCCGCCGAGCACGCGCTGCAGGCGGAGGAGATCGACGGCGCCATCGCGGCCGCGCTGGACCAGGCCCGCCGCGAGGGCATCCGCGGCAAGGAGGTCACGCCCTTTCTCCTCCGCGCCGTCGCGGAATCCACCGGCGGCCGCTCGCTGGAGGCCAACGTGGCGCTGCTGCTGAACAACGCGCGCGTGGCCGCCTCCGTCGCGGTCGCCGTGGCGCGCGCGGACGCCGCGTGAGCAAGGCCGCCCTTCGCGCCCAGGCGCGCGCCTTTCTCCGCGCCCTCCCCCCCGCCGAGCGCGCCGTGGCGGAAGCGGAGATCGCGCGGCGGGTATGGGAGGTCCCCGAGATCGCCGGCGCGCGCACCCTCTTCCTCTACGCCTCGCTCCCGGAGGAGGTGGGCACGGACGCCATCGCCGCCGAAGCGCGCCGCCGCGGCCTCACCCTCGTCTATCCGCGTTGTCT
>DASQBH010001544.1:0-14322 GCA_035635315.1 Longimicrobium sp. | reverse complement strand
TCAGGTTCACCTCCGCCGGGTCCGCCTCCACCTGCCCGAAATCCGGGTTGATGGTGGCGGAGAGGGTAAACCCCTGCGGCAGCCCCAGCCGCAGGTCCGCGCCCACGTCCATTCCCGGCTCCGTCTCGCTGTAGAACGGGTCGGCGGCGCTGCCGGGGGCGCGGGTCACGCGGGCGCTGGCGTAGGGCAGGATCTCCAGCGCGCGGGGGGCGCGCACCCCCTCCAGCCCCGTCATGGTCCCAAAGCTGGAGACGAAGCCCGGCGTGTTGCGCGTCCACGGCGACCAGCTGGCCCGCTCGCCCCGGCGCGCCACGTCGCGCATCACCTGGAACCCCCAGGTGCGCGCGTCGGCCGCATCGCCGCCAAAGCGCAGCTGCGACAGGGGAATGCGGTACTCCGCCGTCCACCCGGCGCTGTCGATCTGCGTGGCCACCGTCCACACCGCGTCCCACGACCCGTCCTCGTTCTGGTCGTCGAAGTGGTACACGTCGCGCTGCACGCCGCGCGGGTTCACGGTGAAGCGAAAGCCGCTGCGGTGGTCGTGGCGGCTGTCGATCATCACGTGCACGAAGTCGCTGTACAGGCCGGTGGCATCACGGCGGGCCAGCGGCGCGGCGATGCTGTCGGGGTGTGGATCGAGCATCCGCACGCCCACGTACACGGCCTCGTCGTCGTACAGCACCCGCGCCTCGGTGCGATAGGTCGGCGCGGCGCCGGCCTGCGGATAGCTCTGCGTGAACTCGGTCGCGGGCTGCGCCTGCTGCCAGGCGGCCTCGTCCAGCCGCCCGTCGATGCGCATCTCGCCCTGCACCCGCGCGGCCCGCAGGGTAGCCGGCGCGGGCGCCGTGGATGGTGCGGAGGATTGCGGGCCCTGTGCATCCGCTTGCGTCGCGGCGGCGGCCGTCAGCAGGGCGAGGAGGACGGGGCGCAGGAAGGATCGCATAGGGAAAACTCGGAAGGAGTGAGTCTGCTAAAATTTCAACACGTGCTGAATATTCAGCACGTTTCCACCCCTGTCAAGATTCACGTGGGCGGGTCGGACGGGGGCTCAGATGCGGCAGGCGGGAGAATGGTTGCAGGCCTCCCGAAAGCAGCCTGGATCCTCAACGCCGAACGGATCGGCCTCACACGGAGTCAACGGAGTAAACGGAGTTTGCGCGTGCCGATTCCGCTGCCGGGGCGGCGCAATCGACGTTGACGGGGGAGGGAGTGGGAGGTCTTCGAGCGCCCGTTATCGGCCGCCACGTCCACCAGCCGTGATCGGCAGGGGCTCATGCGAATCCTGGAGAGATCGGTGGATGCCTCGCCCGACTCGCCGGCGCGCCACCGTACTCAGCCGTCCGGATCACCCGATGCGTGCGTCCCGAGGATGGATCTGATACGCTTTCACGGATCAGATTTTTACGCGAAGAAAGGCGCACCGTCCGCGCCGCCACGTGAAAGCCGGCTTCCCGGAAGTGCCTGATTGACTTGTGGATGTCGCGCACGGCGCACGGAAGGCGCCGTCGCGAAAGAGGGTGGATTGTTTGTGCGCGCCACATTCGCTACCTTGGGAATCTCACCCCTCTGCGCGGCACGGCCTCCAACGGGTTTCCCCGGTGCGCCACGCCGCGCGCGGACTCCGCCTGCCGCGATGGATCTTCGCGACACCCTTCTCCGCGTCTACGAAAGCGCCGACCCCGAGTCCGCGCTGCGCGCCCTTGCGGGCGGCGATCGCAGCGCCGTGTGGGTGCACGCCAAGGAGGGTCCCGTCGCCGCCTGGCCGGAGGGCGCGTCCGTCTCGCCCCACCTGCGCGAGGAGGCGCTGCGCGCGTCCGCGCCGGCCGTCCATCCGCTCAGCCCCGCCTTTCCCGATGACGACGCGCGCCACCCCGGCGCCTCGGCGCTCCTGCTCCCCCTGCGCAACGGCTCCACGGAGACCAGGGGCGCCGTGGTGCTGATCGGCGCCGAGGTGCAGCCGGGCGCGCCGGAGTGGATGCGGGTGGCCGCGGCGCTGCTGCACATCGGCGAGCAGGCGGAGCGGGTGCGGGCGCTGGAGGAAGAGCGCGAGATGCTGCGCCGCCGCGCCGAGGAGAGCGAGGCGCTGCACGTGCTGGGGTTGGCCGCCAACCGCACGCTGGACCCCGACGAGGTGCTGCAGATGGTGGCGCGCTTTACCCGCACGCTGCTGGGCGCGCACTACGTCACCGTGAGCGCCACGCAGGGGGGAAAGATCCGCACCCTGGCCTCCGCCGGCCTGCGCGCCGAGGGCGACGCCGACGACCCGTTCGCCGACCGCGTGGCCAGCGCCGGCAAGCCGCTCACCCTGGAGGCGGGGGAAGACGGCCGCGTTCCCGAGTCGTTTCACGCCGCGGAGGGGATGCGCGTGGGGCTGGGCGTGCCGCTGGCCCTGTTCGGCGAGACCTTCGGCGCGCTGGTGATCGGCTACCGCCGGCCGTACGAGGTGACGCCGCGCGACGTGCGGCTGGCGCTGACCCTGGCGGGGCACGCCGCCGTCGCCATCAGCAACGCGCGGCTGCACGGCGCGCTGGCGGAGCGGTCCACGGAGCTGGAGCGGGCCAACGAGGAGCTGCGGTGGAGCGCCGCCGCCAAGGACCGCTTCTTCGCCTCGGTGAGCCACGAGCTGCGGACGCCGCTGAACGCCATCCTGGGATACAACGCGCTCCTGCTGGACGGCGTGGTGGGCCAGCTGCCGCCGGAGTCGCTCGCCTTCCTCGGCCGCGCCCAGCGCGCCACGCAGAACCTGCTGTACCTGGTCAACGACGTGCTGGACCTTTCCAAGATGGAGGCCGGCAAGCTGGAGCTGGTCATCCAGCCGATCCAGCCGTACGAGATCGTGGAGCAGGCGCTGCAGACGGTGGAGTTCCAGGCGCGCGACAAGGGGCTCGCGCTGGCGGTGACCCCGGCCGTGCCCCTGCCGTCACTCTCCAGTGACGCCGACCGGGTGCGGCAGATCCTGGTCAACCTCCTTTCCAACGCCGTCAAGTTCACCGACCGCGGCACGGCGACGGTGGCGCTGGCGCCGGTGGAGGCGATCGAGGGGGAGGACGGCATCCGCCGCCACTGGGTGGAGATCCGGGTGAGCGACACCGGCCCCGGCATCGCCCCCGAGGACCAGGAGCGCATCTTTCACGAGTTCGAGCAGGTGTCGGGAACGCGCCACGGGGGCACGGGGCTGGGGCTGCCCATCTCCCGCAAGCTGGCGCGGCTGCTGGGCGGCGAGCTGCGGGTGGAGAGCGCGCCCGGCCGCGGATCGACGTTCAGCCTGCGCCTTCCCGCGGATGAGTAGCGCCGCGCTGGAGCTGCCCCCGGCCGCCGACCGCGACGCGCGCGCGCTGGCCCGCCGCGCGGGCGAGGCCGAGGGGATGGGGCACTGGGACTCCGCGGCCCGGCTGTACGCACTGGCGTTTCGCGCCTCGGTGCTGGGCCACGACCTGGCCGCCGCCGCCGACGCGCTGCGGGGGCAGGCGCGGGTGCGCAACCACCAGCGCCGCTTCGACGAGGCCGAGGAGCTGGCGGGGCTCAGCCTGGAGATCGCCGAGCGCCACGGCCTGCACCAGTGCGCCGCCCGCGCGCTGAACGTTCTGGGCGTGGTCCTGCTGGCGCGCGGGGAGTGGGAGGAGGCCCGCAAGGTGTTTCCCCAGGCCCTGGAGATGGCGCTGGACCTGGGGGATGACGACCTCGCCGGCCTGGCCTGCCAGAACGCGGGGGTCATCGCCAACGCCCTGGGCGAGTTCCGCGAGGCACGCACGCTCTTTCTCCAGGCGATCGGCTCGTTCGTGCGCTCGGGAAACAGCACGCACGCCATGTCCGCGTACAACAACCTCGGGCTGGCCAGCGCGGAGCTGCGCGAATGGATGGATGCCGAGGTCTACTTCAGCCGCGGGATCGAGATCGGGGAGCGGCTGTCGCACTCGCCCATGCTGGCCAAGCTGTACTGCAACCGTGCCGAGCCGCTGATCCAGGTGGGCGAGATTGCCCGGGCGCGGACCTCGCTGGACCGCGCCGAGCGCGCCGCCGAAGCGGTGGGCGACCGCGCCACCCTGGCCGAGACCTGGCGGTACCGCGCCATGATCGCCGCCATGGACGGGCAGAGCGAGGAAGCGGAGAGCCACCTGCGCCACGCGCTGTCCATCGCGGACGACGTGAGCCTTACGCTGGAGCGCGGCCGTGCGGTCAGGCAGATGGGGATCCTGCGCGCGGAGCAGGGGCGGACGACGGAGGCACGCGACCTGTTCGGCCAGGCCCGCGACCTGTTTCACTCGCTGGGGGCGGATGTGCTCGTGCGCGAGGTGACGGAGCGCGGGGAGCAGCTGGCGTGACCCCGGGTGCAAGTGATACAATTCGGATGCTGGTGCGTTGTAGAAGGGAGGGCGCGGGACTTTCCTCCCGGCGTGTGAACGTGATGCTCGTGTACTCGACACGGCACGGCCCTTGCCCGGTACCGCGGAGAACCATGTAATTGCAAGGAGGCCCCATGAGCCGGATGTCGCGTCTCATCCCCGCGCTGGTTGCCATAACCGTCCTGGCCGCGTGCAGCGACACGGGTAACACGCCGGTCGGACCGGATGGTCCGAGTTTCGACAGCGGAGTCGGTTCGGCGGGCGGAAATCGTACGGACACCACCACGGTTACGGTCACGACGACGCAGAGCGACTCGACGTCGCGTGGTGTCGGTTCGGCGGGCGGCAACTGAACGGATCAGGGCCTTACTTGCATGGAAGGCCGCCGGGGGATCCCCCGGCGGCCTTCTGCTTTTTGGTGCATGGGATTCACCGAAACAGTGGATCGCGCAAAACGGGATGGCCCCTTCGTCACTCCCGCTGCGGCGCCGGGGCCAGGTAGCCGCGGGCGACGGCCTCGTCCAGCAGGCGGACGACGAAGGGCCACACCCCGGGCGCTCCGTCCTGGATGGGGGACATGCGCACCAGCACGCGGTCGTGCGTGATGGCGTTGGCGCGCCAGCTGCCGCCCTGGTGGGCAAAGTTCAGCAGCAGGGGCTGCAGCCGGTCCAGCGCCACGGCGAACCGCGCGTCCGCCGTCTCCCCCGCCTCGAACTCCTCCCACAGCGCATGCAGCTCGGCCGCCTGTTCGTCGGGGAGCAGGCCGAAGATGCGCTCCGCCGCCATCTGCTCCCGCTCCTCCTTTCCCACGTTGGCCGCCGGGTCGTAGCAGAAGGCGTCGCCCGCGTCGATCTCCACCACGTCGTGCACCAGCACCATCCGCAGCACCCGGCCCAGGTCCGTGCCGGCCGGCGCGTGGTCCGCCAGCAGCACGGCGCACAGGGCCAGGTGCCACGAGTGCTCGGCGCTGTTCTCCTGCCGCGCGCCGTCCAGCACGCGCGTCTGGCGCAGAATGCCCTTCAGGCGGTCGATCTCCAGCAGAAAGCGCAGCTGCCGGTCCAGCCGGGGGTCGGTTCCGTCGATCACGGGCGTCAGCGTCAAGGTGCGAGGGTCAAGGATCGAGTTTGAAGTGCCTGGTACCTGGTATCGAGTACCTGGTCCCGATACCTGCTGCGGGGTGTGTAAGACCCAAGGTGGTGCGGTGTGGATGAGCGGAATCCAGCCTCTGCCCAGTCCCTGGCCTTTGATCCTAGGCACTCGGTACTCGGCACTCGAATACTCGACGCTACGCCCCCGGCACTTCCTCAGCCTCCTCCACCGCGCGTCGCTCACGCCTGCGCACTGCCGCCGCGTGCAGGCGCCGGTCCTCGTCGGTCTCCAGCAGCAGCGGCGGCACGGGGCTGGGGCGGCCGTTCAGCCTGTCCAGGGAAACGTAGGTGAGGTAGCAGACGTTCGTCATCCGCCGCCTTCCCGTCTCGAGCTGCTCCGCCTCCACCGTCACCATCACCTCCATGGAGGTGCGGCCCACGTGCACCAGCCGCCCGTGCGCCTCGACGTAGTCGCTGGCGTAGATGGGCTCGCGAAACTCCACCCGGTCCACCATCACCGTCACCACGGGGGTGCGCGCGTGCCGCCGGGCCACCACGCCGCCGCACTTGTCCACCAGCGCCAGGATCTCGCCGCCGAACACGTTGCCGTGGTGGTTCAGCTGGTCGGGCATCATGCTCTCGGAGAGGGTGGACGCCGACTCGCGCGGCGTTTTTCCCTGCGGCGCTTCGGTGTCGCTCATGGTGCGCGGGCGGGTGCGGAGGGGGAAAGGGGCGATCTGCCGCCTGCAACCTAGCCGTACGCCCGGACGCGCGACAATCCGACCGCCCCGAATACGCCGCTTGCGGCACTGGTCACCCCGCTCACTTTCATTTAATACTCGCGCACTACAGGCCAGCTCCGGCACCCGTTTACTCTGTCCACTGGCGGCGTTGCGGCGGGGTGTTTATCGTGTGTTTTCCGCCTTACCGTGTCACACCTTCCATGCGCGGGAGAACGTAGATGAGGAAGCCCCACCCGGACGCCAGGCGCCGCATTTCACGGCCGTGGGTTGTACCCCCCGGGCTGCTGTTGCTGAACGAGCCGTTCGAGGGATTCAACGTCCTCGACGAGACGCGGAGCGAGCTGGGCGTGCTGCTGTGGCAGTCGCTGCGCGACGTGGACCTGTGGTCGCTGGCGCACCCGGACGCGCGGACGGGGCTGTTCTCGCCGGGGTCGCTGCGCAAGCGGTCGGAGCGCATCGAGAGCGAGATCGCCACGGACCACCCGGCGCGCCCGCTGCTGGAGGCCATGACGCGGCTGCTGGCGGCGCCCGACCGGGTGTCGGAGATGGAGGTCTCGGAGGTGTGCGAAGAGATCTCGCGCTGGGCCAGCGACACGGGCCTTCCCCGCACCGCCCTGGCCTTTGCCCAGCGCGCCGCCCTGGCGGCGCCGGACGAGGCGGGCCCCGCCTACCTGGTGGGCCTGGTCTCCCGCCGCGCGGCGGACTACCGGCGCGCGGAGACCTGGCTGCGGCGCACGCTGGCGCTCAGCCGGCTGAACCGCGACTGGCGCTACTACGGGCTGGCGCACCTGGGGCTGGCCCACCTGCACATGCAGCGCGGCGACGCGCCCCGCGCCCGCGTGCGGCTGCTGCGCGCGCTGCGGGCCTCGCGGCGCTACGGGCTGTGGTCGGTGCGGTCGATGGTGCTGCACGACCTGTTCTGCATCACCGCCACGGGCGAGCACGCGGAGCACGCCGAGATGTACGCCCGCGCGGCGTTCCGCAGCTACGGAAGGCGCCATCCCCGGCTCCCCGTGCTGGCGCACGACGTGGCGCGCTACTGGATGTCGCGCGGGCACCACGCGCGGGCGTTCGAGACCTTTCGCGCCGTGCTGCCGCACCTGACGCGCGCTTCCGACCGGCTGCTGGCGTGGGCCAACCTGGCGCAGGCCGCCGGCGGCGCGGGCGACGTCCCGGCCTTCGACGAGGCGTGGAGCCGCGTGTGGCGCATGGTGGACAGCGGCAACGACCTGGAGCGCGTGGCCGAGGCGCTGATCAACGTGGCGGTGGGGGCGGCGGCGCTGGGGCAGTGGGTGCGGCAGGAGATGGCGGCCGCCTACGCGCTGCAGGTGGCCCGGCGCCGCAGCGAGGCGCAGCAGCGGCTCCGCGCCGAGGAGCTGCTGGAGGCGGCCCGCAAGGCGGGGATGGGGCGGCGCGAGCCGGAGCCGCCGGAGCCCGTGCCGGAGTTCTCCGAGGCGTCGGGGCAGCTGGCGCAGGAGCTGGTGGCCGCGCTGTCGGAGGCGTGGGAGTCGTGAGAGGCGGAACGGGGGCGGGACCTGCGCCCGCCCCCGTTCCCCCGGGCTCAGCCGCCGCCGCCGATGTACCCGCCCCAGCGGGCGTCGCCGCTGCTGTCGTTCTGCGTGCTTCCCTCCGCGGGCGGCGGTGCCCCGCCGTCCATCCGTGCGCCCGCGCCCTCCGGCGCCGCGATGTCGCCGCCGCGCGCGCAGGCGCCCACGGCCGCAACGGCGAGCGCGGCCAGCAGCAGCACCCTCATCCATCCACGCATGTTCGTTCTCCTGTCCTTGGGGTGGAGTGCCGGCGGCCTGGATGCCGCCGGTCCACACCAAGGTAGAGCAAACTGTTTACTTCGTACACTTGGCGCCGGGAGATTTGCGAATTGTCACCCATCTAGGTCTCGTGTCCGGACGGCGGATAAGGCGCGGGAGGACGGCCGCTCGTGCGGCGGGAGCGGGACTGGAGCGCTTTGTCGCGGATTTTGGCACGCACGATGGCCGCTTTGTCCACCAGCAGGATTCGACGAAATCGGGCCACACGGATTTGGCCGTGCGGAGCGGACGGGACGATGGATCCGGTGCGTGAGCTCCGTTGCCCCGGCGAGAAGCCGATCCCGTCAGGTTCATCGTGGAGTTGGGCTGCACGCCGCGCATCACTGTAAACCGTGGCGAGCTCACCACGCGCGACACCGTGTCCCGCACGTCGCCGCTGCGGAGCGCGCGAAGCTTCCCTGGGGACGTCGGGAACGGCAGCCGGATGGAAGCGCGGCAGGGGGCCATCCGCATTTTTTCTGACTGCCCCATCGTGTCCAGCGCCCCGCAACCCACCATCCCGGCTTCACCTGATGCGCGATCCCGTGAATCGTCCCTTCGCACGACCGCTGCGGAAACGCGCCGGCCTTCTCGCGCGCCGAGACTTTGCAAGATCGCGCATCAGGTGTTCGTGGAGGCCGGGTCCGGTGCGTTTCCGGCAGGCATCGTCACCGGCGGATGATGGGGATGGGCATGAGGTATCCCCCCAAAAAACGCGGATGGCCCCTCACTGCGTCCGCGCCATCCGGCCAACCCGAAGTTCCACGCCCGATTTCCAACCCGAAACGGGGAAGCGCTCCACCGGCTTCGGGAATGCCGCCGAACGACGGCGGAACAGCATCGGCCCGACGATCCCTCGGCTCGCCTGCAACCAGATCGACGAAGAGCCTCCCTTTATCGGGGCGCGGCGCAAGCTGGCGCGCCGCTTGCCGCTGGGTGGTGGCGGCGCGCACCGGGCGCGCCGCATCGTTTCCATCGGAACCGACCGAATGAGGCTGCTCGCACCGATCTGCGCGGCGCTCCTGGCAGCGGGGGCCGCCGCGTCCGCGCACGCCCAGCGCGACACCATCCGCTTTGGCCCGCGCGACAGCCTGCGCGTGCCCGCCCTGCCCGTCGCCGCCGACACCCTGGCGCCCGACAGCATCTTCGACGCGCCCGACACGCGCGCGCTGGTGACGCGGGTGATGGCGACCGGCAGCAACATCCCCGCGGGGCTGGACGACTACCGCGCCGACATGGGCGCGACCGTCTACCTGTCGCTGCGTGCGGACACGGCGGAGGGCGGCGAGCTGCCGGTGACGGTGGACGAGTTCGCCGGCGAGGTGCGCTGGGAGCGCGACGGCGACGTGCAGCAGCTGGTGCAGGGGCACCGGGTGCGGATGCTGGCGCCGGCGCCGTACACCATCGGCTCCATGATCGAGGCGCCGTGGGTGGTGCCGCACCTGTACGGCAACACCATCACCGTCTTTTCCCTCAGCGCCAGCCCCACGGCGCGGGCCCAGATCGCCCGCGCGGTGCACCCGTTCGCGTACCGGGGGATCGACTTCTACTACTACCGCGCGGGGAACCCCGTCCGCGTCTCCACGGCGGAGGGCGTGGTCTCGCTCCTTCCCATCACCGTCCGCCCCCGTCCCGGAAAGCTGGAGGAGGCGAACGACCAGCGGCTGGTGGCGGGGACGTTCTGGGTGGACGTGGACCGCGCCGCCATCGCCCGCGCGCGCTTTGGCTTCGTGGAGCGCGGCGGACGGTTCGTGGTGACGGAGACGGGGCTGTTCTTTGAGCTGGATGGCGCGCTGGTGGCGGGACAGTACTGGCTTCCGCACCGCCAGCGGCGGGAGATGCAGGTCTCGTCGCCGCTGCTGGGGGGCACGGTGGCGGTGCGCGCGGTGACCACGCTCTCCGGCTTCGAGCTCAACACCGGGTGGGATGCCCCGGAGCCCGGGGTGCGGCTGGTGCGGCGGCTGGAGGACGGTGCCTTCGAGCGCATTCCCGTGGTGGCCGACGAAGCGGCGCCCGACATCGGCGACTTCGCGGACCTGGTCGGCATCGTCCGGCCGCCGGAGCGCACGCAGGGGGTGCAGGCCTCGCTGCGCTACGAGCGCGGCGACCACCTGTTCCGCTTCAACCGGGTGGAGGGCGCCTTCGTGGGGCTGGCGATGCGCCTGGCGCCCGCGGACCCGGAGCGGCGGGACTGGGACGTCTACACGCACCTGGGCTGGGCCTTCGCGGAATCCACCGCCCGCGGCGAGCTGGCGTTCCGCTGGCACCCGGGGAGCCCCAACGCGCCGGGGGCGCGCTGGGGCGGCACGGTGGGCGCGTACCGCCGGCTGCGGGACATGACCTCGTTCCGCCCGCCGATCCAGTGGGAGCTGGGGTACGCCCTGGGCGCCGCGCTGGGCGGCTACGACGTGCGCGACTACTACGACGCCACGGGCGCGGAGGCGTTCGCCGTCCGGCGAAGCGGCAACTGGACGGCGCGTCTGGGCGCGCGTGCGGAGGCGCACGATTCCGTCACCCGCAACACGGACAGCTACCTGTTCGGCAACGCGCAGGACTTTCCGGAGGTCGCGCCCGCGGAGCCGGGAACGCACGCGGCGGTGGAGGGGACGCTCCGCTACGCCCGCGGCACCGGCGCGTTCGGCGTGGGCGGCGGGCTGATCGCGCAGCTGTCGGCGGACCAGGGGTTCGGCGAGTTCGGGGTTACGCGCGCCACGGCGCTGCTCTCGACGCGCTTTCCCTCGCGCTACGTGACGCTGATCGCGCGCGGCGACGCGGGGACGGTGCTGGGCGAGGCGCCGCCGCAGTTCCTTTTCCGCTTCGGCGGCATCGAGGGGCTGCGGGGGTACGCGCGCAACGAGTTCGGCGGCAGCACGGCGGTGCTGGGGCGCGCGCGGCTCCTGCTGCACCTGCCGCCGTACGGAGAGGAGCCGCTGTTCCGCGCCGGCCTGTTCCTCTTTCCCCCGCTGCGCCCCGCGCTGGCGCTTTCCGGCGACGCCGGCTGGGCCGGCGTGAGCGACGATTCGCGCGCCTCGCTCACCCGGCTGGGCGCCACCGAGACGGACGGCGTGCGCTCGTCGTACGGCGTGGGGCTGAGCCTGTTCGAAGACGCGGTGTCGGTGGAGTACGTGTGGCCCGGCGACGGCGGCGAAGGGCGCTGGTACGCCGGCTTCGTGACCTACTTCTGAGCGCGATGGCCCTTGCCGCGCGCGCGCCGGAGTGAGAGGATGCAGTGGCGCGCGATCAACCCAACCCCAACGACCGGACCGGAGCGGAAATGTCCTCCATCAACCGACCCCTCGCGGGACCCGTGCTGGCCTTTGACCTGGCGGAGCAGATCGCGGCGCTGCGCTCTGAAGAGCCGTACCAGCGCAGCGGCCGCGCGGGGCGCACGCTGGCCAAGAGCGGCCGCTTTCGCCTGGTGCTCACCGCCATGGCCAGCGGCAACGAGATCGGCACGCACCAGGCAGACAGCCCCATGACGCTGCAGGTGGTGCAGGGCGCGCTCACCTTTCGCAGCAACGGGCAGGAGTACGCCATGACGGCCGGCCAGGTGCTGTTCTTTGGCCCCGGCGAGGCGCACGACATCCGCGCCACGGAAGACAGCGCGCTGCTGCTCACCCTCTCCGCCGTCGGCGACGACTACCGGCCGGAGGAGTCGGCGAACTCGTAGGGGAGTGCGTGAGTGCGTGAGTGCGTGAGTGCGTGAGTGCGTGAGTGCGTGAGTGCGTGAGTGCGTGAGTGCGGAAGATGGATCGGTGGATGCGGAGGGCCAGGGGCGCGGGTCCAGACTGTTTCCGTGCCGATGCATCGGTGATCACTCTGTGCGATTGCGGGGCTTGACGAGACGGGTGGGGTGGGCTAGATTCTGATCCAACAAGCAGTGTTTTCGTATGCGGCTGACGAAAGAGCCCCTGGGCTCTGCCAACCTTCGGGTCGGCTAGTCAGCCGCGCTGCTTTTGCCCCCGGTTCTCTCCTCAGTAGTACAGCGTTCTCCCCGATCGAAAGACGTCGAACTCGCTCCCGATCTTGTTCTGGATCAGGGCGTAGGATCGATCGTCCCCCTGCTCCCACTTTCGGCTGATCGCCCAGCAGCAGTAGTCCGCCACCTGCAGGCAGGGCTCGCTGTGCGCGTTCCACGACGCCGTGCGAAAGGTGCTGGTGGGGCTCACCCGCTGGATCACGTCCTTTACGGCCTCGTGCATCACGGCGCGCTTCTTCTTTACGCCCAGCGACGCGCCCACCACGAACAGCTCGTCGTGCGGGCGCACCACCCGCGGCGCCACGTGCTTCATGTGCAGCCACCAGGCGAGCTTGTAGAAGCGCTCCTCGGTGGCGCGGGTGTGCGGGTTGGCCTTGGCCTTCTCCAGGATGGTGGCGTCGACCCGAAAGCTGTGCTGCTGCAACACGGCGAACACGCGGTCGCGCACCGCCTGCGCATCGGTGGTCGCGTGGAACTCGCTGTCGGTACCGTGGCCTTCCCACGCGATCTCCCGCCGCAGCCGCAGCAGCGCATCGCCCACCTGAAAGCTGGGGCAGGCGATGGTGGTGAGGATGAAGTACCGCGATGCACCCTTCTTTCGCGCGAAGTCGAAGTTGCCGCTCTCGTCCGCAAACACGCTGATGCGAGGCATGGGAGCTCAGGCCGGCCGCTGGATTGTTACGACACGAAACGGGCGGCCAAGTTAACAAAGGGTACAGCGGAGGGGTAGTGCCTGATCGACTCAATTCACCGGCGTGAGCAACGGCCGGTCACCGCCACGTTCGCTCAGGCCGGCGGGATGCCGATCAGGTAGGTGACCGGGACGGGCCCGCGGCCCCTCGCTTCGCCGATCTCCCAGGTATATCCCGTGGCGTCGAGCGAATCGGCCATCGCGCGCAGCTCGCGCGGGGTGTAGGTGCGCAGGCAGGAAACCAGGCCGTCGAACAGGACGAGCAGGGGGACGAGCGGGATGAGGTAGGTCCAGAGGAGGCGCGACCAGCGGAAGGGGCGGATGAAAGGGGTGACGAGCAGCACCAGCACGGGCGAGACGGCGGTGGCCAGGAGCGAGGGCGCGGTGCGCTGCGTCGCCTCGAACACCCCGATCCCCTGCCCGCCGCGCACCGCATCGGCCAGGATTGCGCGCGCCGCCTCGGGCCGGAAGTGGTGGAAGGCGGTAAAGAGGGTGCGAAAGCCGGCGAGCTCGGCGGGGAGGGCGGTGGCGTCCACGGCATCCGGGTAAAACGCCAGGCGGCCCGCCGTGCGCTCCCTGGCCCGCTCGAACGCCTCCCGGTTGGGATAGCGGTCGGTGAGGCGCACCTCCACTGGCGCATCCGGCGTGTCGAGCCGAGCAAGCAGGCCCGGCCACGGCCCGCCACCGCCCGAGCACAGGTCCACCACCTGCCGCGTGCCGGCACGCTCCAGTGCGGAGCGCAGGTGTGCGACGGCGGGGAGGTAGGTGTCCGTCGCCACGATCATGAACTGCAGAAAGTCCGTGGCGGCGTCGCGCAGCACGGCCGGGCACCACGGCTGGTCCTCGATCTCCAGGAGATGCATCCGGCGCATGGGCGGCGGGCCTGGCGGCTGGTAAGCGGCGTTTCCTGCTGGGACGAGAAGGATAGGAATCACACGGAGCCGCCGCCACCAGGCCGGGGAGCGCCACGGGATCGCACGTCCTGCCCCACATTCCACGCGTTCGTCACGGGTGACTGGCGGCGGACAGGTGCGGGCGGTTGATTCCAGAGCCGATCGACCATCACCGACCCTCATCCACATCTCATGACCACACATCCATACGCACGGGCTGCCGCGGCCATGGCGCTCCTCGCCGCGGCGGCGTGCGCGTCCGCACCGCACGGCGGAGCCGGGGCCGACCCGCAGGCGGCGCTGGACGGGCTGCTGGCGGCGGACCGGGCATTCGCGGCGGCCAGCGCGCGGACGGACCTGGTATCCGGCATCTCCGCCATGTTCGCGGCGGACGTGGTGATGCCGCTGCCCAACGGCACCTTTGCCGAGAGCGCGGAGGCCGCCGCGGCGGCGATGCGCGAGAATCCCGCGAACGCCGGCGCGCGCGCCGAGTGGGCACCGGTGCGCGGCGGCGTCTCGGCGGACGGGCAGCACGGATTTACCTTCGGCTACATGACCGTGCACCAGGCGGACGGAACCGTGGCGCCGGCCAAGTACCTGGCGTACTGGGTGCGGCAGCCGGCGGGGTGGCGCGTGGCCGTCTACCGGCGCGGACGGCGTCCGGAGGGCGACGTGTCGACCGGCATGCTGCCGCCGGCCCTCCCCGCCCGCCTGGTGCCGCCCTCCGCCGATCCCGCGACCGTCGAAGCGCACCGCGCCAGCCTGGACGCCGCCGAGCGC
>DASQBH010001543.1:0-5315 GCA_035635315.1 Longimicrobium sp. | reverse complement strand
TCCAATCGCTCTGGGCACGCCGCTCACCCTTGGTGAAGCGGCTCGGCGTCCCGGCAGCGGCCTGAACAAAGGCGCGGTCTGCCACACACGCAACCCTTGACGGACCACCTCAGATGTCTCTGTACCCCCTCGATGTTGTCTTTTTGGAGCCCCTATCAGCGCCGGCGGCCGGGGTGCTGCTGCGCGGCCTGCTTGAGCGCGTTGACGCGCGTCTCCAGCTCCGAGCGGCTGGGGAGCGGTGCCGAGAGCGCGGTCAGGACGTCGGCGGCGCGGTCGGCGACGGTGCTGGCGCGGCACTCCACGGCGCGCTGCTGAATCTGCCGGGCCAGCGTGCGGGCCTGCCCCTTTTCCGGATCGACGACGAACAGGCCGGTGTTCACCTCCGGCGCGCTGATCAGGTTGCCCAGGCGGTACGCGTCGGCTTCCATCCGCGTGCAGGAGTCGTCGTTGTCGCGGTACGGGGGCCCGTCGTCATCGTAGCCGGGGCGGCCGTTCCACCCATCGCCCGGACGGTCGTTCCACCCGCTGCCCGGACGGCCGCGGCCGGGGCGCCCGTCCTGGTACTGGCCCTCTTCCTCGTACGGGTGCACCAGGGCCATGTAGACGATGGCGGTGGCCTGCGCACGGCTCAGGGCGCGGCGTCCGCTGCCGGCACCGAACAGCTCGAACCACGTGTCCTGGATGGAGTTCAGCTGGCGCTGCGTCAGGCGGTTGGGGCGAAAGCCGTAGTGGCGCACGGCCTGGTTGATGAGCTGCTCGTTGCGGCTTCCGTTCCAGCGGGAGGTGCTGGACTGCACGCTGGACTGGGCCGGCGCGTCGGCGGCCGTAAGGGCAAGCGCAAGCGCCGCGAGGGCGAGTACGTTTCGGATGCGGATCATGAGGGTGTCTCGTGGTCAGGAGGAGACCGCCGGTCGGGACCAGGGAGAGAGGATCGTTCGGCGGGTCGCATCGATGTATGGCAACCGCGGCGCCTCTCGCCGCGCTCGTCCGCAAGTCGTTGGATGCCAATTATCTGCGCCGAAAACGCATGAGCGCTGCGCGATGTGGATTGTCCACGTGGGAGGACGTTTTCGCGCGAGTCGCCGCGACGGAGGTGCGGGAGGCGGTGCATCGTCCGTATCTTCCGCGTCTGGCGGGACGGGCTTTGTCCGGCTCCGGGGCGGCCGCGGGTGCGGAGCGGGCTGCCGCGATCACGTTCGAGCAGGCGGAGGGTAGATTCCTCGGCCCTGCGACCGGCGGAGTGAGGGAAGGGGTGGGGCGGGCGGGCCTCGGAATGACAGGGGCTCTCTACGATTCAGAGAGTGGAGCGCAAATGGTGGGATCATCATCATCCGCGGCGCCGGATCCGGGGCTACGGGAGCGGCTGGAGCGGGAGGCGGAGGGGCTGACGTACGGGAGCGAGTCCGACCGGCCCTTCGAGTTCTTCTTTCTTCCCGGAGGGGGGGACGCGCCGCCGGGGGCGGAGGCGTTCGGAAGATTGATCGGGGCGACGGGGCCGGTGGAGGAGCGCGACCTGGACGACTTCTTCATGCGGCACGTGGAGACCATCGACCCCGCCGACACCGAGGCGCAGCGCATCCGCCCGCGCTACGAGGCGCTGCGCGAGACGCTGCGCACCGCGCTGCGGGGAACGACGGTGTACCGCACCGGGCGGGTGGAGGTGCAGTGCTACGTGGTAGGCGGTGACGGCAAGGGAAACCTGGCGGGGGTGCGGACGGTGGCCGTCGAGACATAAACGGATGGACACGTAAGGTACGGCCCCTGCTACACATCCGTGACGCAGCCGCCGTCCAAAACCCTTGACCACGGGTGTCGGATAAGGTAAGTTTCAGTGTTCCTCCGCGGTGCCTGCGCCCTCTCGTATCCGAGGGCGCGTTCCTTTTTCCGGAACCCTCCCCACATGAATCATCTCACGATGCGCGGCCTGGGTGCCGTTGCGCTTGGATTGGTGCTGGCGGCGTGCAGCAGCGACCAGGTGACGGACGCAGCCGGCTCCCGCGCCAGCCTGGACCTGTCGACGACGGCCGTGTCGCCGCTGGTCATCAACGAGATCATGCCCAACCCCGCCGGCGTGAGCGACGAGCTGGGGGAGTGGTTCGAAGTGTACAACACGGGCACCGCGGCGATCGACCTGCAGAACTACCGCATCGCCAGCAACAACGACGCGGTGCACGTCATCAACGCCAGCCTGGTGGTGCCGGCCGGCGGCTACGTGGTGCTGGCCCGCAACGGCAACACCGCCACCAACGGCGGGGTGACGGCCAACTACTCGTACGCCCACCAGACGTTCAACCTCAACAACACGGCCACCGACTGGCTGGCCCTGCGCGACCCCTCCGGCGCCTCGCTGGACTCGGTCTCGTGGGGCACCGCGTCGCCGCCCAACGGCGCGTCGCGCGGCCTGACGGACGCCACGCTGGACAACCTGGTGATGAGCGGGCCCAACTGGGCCACGCAGACCACCGTGTACGGCCTGGGTGACAAGGGCACGCCGGGCGCCGCCAACGACGGCGCCACCTCGCCGCCCCCGCCGCCGCCCCCGGGCGGGACGGGCGACGTGGTGATCAACGAGATCCTGCAGGACCCGCAGGCGGTGCTGGACGCCAACGGCGAGTGGTTCGAGGTGCACAACCGTGGCACCACGCCGGTGAACCTGCAGGGGTGGACCATCGCCTCGCTGAACGACGTGTCGCACGTCATCAGCGGCAGCGTGGTGATCCCGGCCGGCGGCTTTGCGGTGCTGGGGCGCAACGGCAACGCGGCCACCAACGGCGGCGTGACGGTGAACTACGTCTACGCCGGCACCACCACGCTCAACCTGGGCAACGGCACCGACTGGCTGGCGCTGCGTGACGGCGCCGGCGCGTCGGTGGACTCGGTCGCCTGGACCAGCTCGACGGCCGGCACGGCACGCGCGCTGATCGACCCGGCCAGCGACAACGTGAACGTGAACGGCAGCGCCTGGACCGGCTGCGCCGCGACGTTCGGCGCCGGTGACCGCGGGACCCCGGGCGCGTCCAACGCCGGCTGCAGCGGCGGTGGCGGCGGCGGGGGCTCGGTGAGCCTGAGCATCAACGCCCCGCGCCAGATCCCCGTGGGCTACACCAAGCCGGCGTTCCCCACGGCGCGCAACGCGGCGGGCCAGGTGGTCACGGACGTGACCTACACCTGGAGCAGCTCCAACCCGTCGGTGGCGGCGGTGGACTCGCTGGGCTACATCAACGGCCTGGGCGTGGGCACGGCCACCATCACGGCCACGGCGTCCAGCGGCGGCGCGGGAAGCGCGACGATCGAGATCCTGCCGGCCGACGTGCCGACCTCGGCCGTATACCGCAACCACCTGGAGTTCGGCACGCCGGACGGCGCCACGGGCATCCCGGTGAACCGCCGCGAGTACGCGTCGTCGTACAGCGAGACGCGCGGCGGGCCCAACTGGGTGTCGTGGAACATCAACGCCACGCAGTTCGGATCGGCCCCGCGCTGCGACTGCTTTACGGCGGACCAGACGCTGCCGTCGAGCGTCTACAAGGTGGTGGACTTCAACTACCGCAACGGCGGGTACGACCGCGGCCACATGGTGCAGTCGGAGAGCCGCACGGCCACGTACCAGGAGAACGCGGCCACCTTCCTGATGACCAACATCCTGCCCCAGGCCGGTGAGAACAACCAGGGCCCGTGGGTGCAGTTCGAGAACCACCTGAACGACCTGGCCCGCCAGCAGGGCAAGGAGATCTACGTGGTGGCCGGCGGCGAGTACACGGCCAACCCCGCCACGCTCAAGAACGAGGGCCGGGTGCAGGTGCCCGCCTTCACCTGGAAGGTGGCGGTGATCGTGGACGGCGGCGAGGGGCTGGACGACGTGAACGGCACGGGCGACCTGCAGGTGATCGCCATCCGCATGCCCAACGACACGGCCACGGCGCGCGGCATCCGCAACAACCCGTGGACGATGTACGAGACCACGGTCGACGACATCGAGGCGCGCACGGGCTACGACCTGCTGGACGCGCTGCCCAACGGCATCGAGCGCATCGTGGAGTCCAAGGACCGCGCGCCGGTGGCGGCCACGGACGGGCCGTACGTGGGGCTCGAGGGCTCGTCGGTCACGCTGAGCGCCGCGGGCTCGACGGATCCGGACGGCGACGCGCTGACCTACGAGTGGAGCTTCGGCGACGGGGCCCAGGGGACGGGCGCCACGCCCACCCACACCTACGCCGACAACGGCAACTACCAGGTGACGGTGATCGTCACCGACCCGTACGGCGCGGCCGACACGGCCACGACCACGGTGACGGTGATGAACGTGGCGCCGTCGGTGGCGGCGTTCGCCCACGGCGCGCTGCTGCAGGGCGAGGTGTACGCGACCACGGGGAGCTTTGGCGACCCGGGCGCGGACGAGTGGACGGCCACGGTGGACTACGGCGACGGCAGCGGCGCGCAGCCGCTGGCGCTGGCCGGCAACGGCTTTGCCCTGTCGCACCGCTACACGGCGGCCGGCACCTTTACCGTGACGGTGCGGGTGACGGACGACGACGGCGCCGAGGGCGTGCGCACGGCGTCGGTGACGGTGCGGACGCCGGGGCAGGCGGTGGACGGCCTGGCGAGCGACGTGAGCGGGCTGAACCTGGCTCGCGGCGCGGAGAACTCGCTGAACGCCAAGCTGCGCGCCGCCGGGGCCTCGCTGGAGCGCGGCCAGGGGCACACGGCGGTGAACCAGCTGAACGCCTTCATCAACGAGGTGCAGGCGATGGCCGGCTCCGGCCGGATGACGGCGGCGGACGCGGCGGCGCTCACGGCGGCTGCGCAGCGCATCATCGCCAGCATCGAAAGCGTCTGATTCGTCGCTGACGAATCGGGAAAAAAGCGGGGCCGCATCCACACGGATGCGGCCCCGTTCGCTTTGTTTACGCTGTCCAACAGTTGGCGCGTTTTGGCGATGCGGATCGCGCCTCTTGTTAAGCCGGCTCCGGGGCCGTAGACTGGAGAGTGTAACACTACTGGATTTATACGGTTTGGACGGTGGCCGGGCGGCTGCCGTCAAGGGGAGGTGACGCGTGCCTCCGCCTAGCCCGCACGTGCCCATCGAGGCCATCCGGGAGGCGGCCCGGCGTGCCGTCGCCGAGGCCTCCCTGCGGGCGGTGGCGCGCAGCATCCCGATGAGCCCCATGGGCTTGCAGCATTTCGTCAACGGGACGCGCCCGTACCGCTCGACCCTGCGCAAGCTCACAGCGTGGTACGTGAACCGGGGCGCCAGCCGGGGAGAGTTCTCGGAGGAAACAGCGCAGGCCGCGCTCGCCATCCTGCTGGACGGCATC
>DASQBH010001542.1:0-7861 GCA_035635315.1 Longimicrobium sp. | reverse complement strand
CAGCAACGTCTACATCCCCCAGTTCTCCACCATCGAGGACGACGTGTTCATCGCCCCCGGGTGCACCTTCGCCAACGACATGCACCCCGGCTGCGCCTGCTCGGAATACGAGAACATGAAGGGGCCGACGATCCGCCGCGGCGCGCGGATCGGGGTCAACGTGACGATGGTGCCGGGGGTGGAGATCGGCGCGTACGCGCTGGTGGGCTCCGGCAGCGTGGTGACGCGCGACGTGCCGCCGGGCGCGGTGGTGGCCGGCAGCCCCGCGCGGGTGATGAAGATGACGGACGAGCTGCGCTGCTTCGACGGCGCGGCGGCGTATCCCGACGACCCGCGACCTCTGTGATGGTGTGATGGTGATGCGCGGGGAAACTCAGTCATCCTGAGGGAGCACCGCACAGAGCTCGAAGATGCACAACCGCTTGCGCGCGACCGAAGGACCTTCCCTCTCCCCGCGCGAGGCTGGCTTCACCGCAGAAGGGCAGCCCACGGTTTTGCAGGCAAGGTCCTTCGGTCGGCGCTCCGGATCAACGGCAAGGCCAGGGTCCGCGCGGCGCCTCCCTCAGGATGACATCTCGCTGATTCAACAGGATTTACATCCCTCAACACTGGTATCGATCGATGCGCATTCCCCTGGTGGAGCTGGCCGGACAGTACCGCATGCTCCGCGACGAGATCCTCCCCGCCATGGACGGGGTGATGAGCGAGGCCCAGTTCATCCTGGGCGAAGACGTGGCGCGCTTCGAAGAGGAGTTCGCGGCCTTCTGCGGCGCCAGGTACTGCGTGGGCGTGGCCAGCGGGCTGGACGCGCTGCAGCTGGCGCTGCGCGCCGTGGGCGTGGGCCCCGGCGACGAGGTGATCACGGCGGCCAACACCTTCATCGCGTCCGCACTGGCGGTGACGCACGCGGGGGGCACGCCGGTGCTGGCGGACGTGCGCGAAGACGACTTCAACCTCGATCCGGAAGCGGTGGAGCGCGCCATCACGCCGCGCACGAAGGCGATCCTTCCCGTCCACCTCTACGGCCAGCCGGCGCGGATGGACGAGATCCGCGACATCGCGCGGCGGCACGGGCTCAAGGTGGTCGAAGACGCCTGCCAGGCGCACGGCGCGCGCTACGGCGCCGCCCGCGCGGGCGCCATGGGCGACGCCGGCTGCTTCAGCTTCTATCCGGGGAAGAACCTGGGCGGCTACGGCGACGGCGGCGCGGTGGTGACGGACGATGCCAAGGTGGCCGAGCGGCTGCGGCTGGACCGCAACTACGGCTCGCGCATCAAGTACATCCACGACTCCGCCGGCTTCAACAGCCGCCTGGACACGCTGCAGGCCGCCGTGCTGCGCATCAAGCTGCGCCGGCTGGACGGGTGGAACGCGCGCCGCCGCCAGCTGGCGGCCCTGTACCGCGAGCTGCTGGCGGACGCATACATGCTGCTGCCGGCGGAGATGCGCGGCGTGGAGCACGTCTGGCACCTGTTCGTCATCCGCCACCCGGAGCGCGACCGGCTGCTCGCCGACCTGCACGCACGGGGGATCGGCGCGGGCGTGCACTATCCGATCCCCATCCACGAGCAGGCGCCGTACGCGGAGATCCGCACCGTGCCGGACGGCGCGCCCGTGTCCACCATGCTGGCGCGGCAGATCCTGTCGCTGCCGCTGTATCCCGAGATGACGGAGGCGCAGGTGATCGAGGTGGCGGACGCGGTGCGCGAGTGCGCCGCCCCCCGCGCCCCGGCGCTCGCGGTAGTCGCGTGACACTGCGCGTGCTGGCCGTCGGCAGCGACAGCGTGGGGCACCTGAGCCACGCGGCGACCGTGCTGGACGCCATGTCTCGCCGCCACGACGTGGACGCGTACGTGGCGGTGCCGCACGACGCGCGCTTCCGCGACTGGATCGCGGCCCGCGGCTTTGCGTTGCGCGAGGTGGGGCGCGTGATGGGCGTGCACCGCGAGTTCAGCGGCCGCGACCTGCTGCGCTACGCCGGCCACATCCTCTTCGGCACGATGCGCGGGATGCGCGAGGCGTGGGCGCTGCTGGACGAGCTGCGGCCGGACGTGGTGGTGGGGTGCGGCGGGCGCTCGTCGTTCGCGGCCATGCTGGCGGCGTCGCTGCGCGGCTACCCGACGGTGACGGTGCCGCACTACGCGCTGCGCCGCACCAACCGCCTGCTGGTGTGGCTGGTGGACCGCACCTGCCTGGCGCGCGCGGCGGACGTGGCGCTCTTTCCCCGCGCGCTGCGCGGCCGCCTGCGGGTGACGCACACGCCGCTGCGCCCCGAGGCGTACGCCGCCGCGGAGCGCGCAGACGCGTGCGCTCGGCTGGGGCTGGATCCGGATCGACCCGTCGTGGCCTGCATCGGCTACAGCGCGGGGTCGCCGGGAACCACGCGGCTGTTCGCGGAGGTCGCGCGCTCCATCCGCGCCGCGCGGCCGGACGCCCAACTGCTGGTGCAGCACGGCAGGCACGTGCCGGTGGGGGAGGATGCGGACGCGCTCGCGGCGCCCGTCATCGCCCGTCCGTTCTTCGACGACCTGGTGAACCTCTTTCCCGCGTGCGACCTGGTGATCAGCGCGGCGGGGGAGACCACGCTGCTGGAGGTGTGCGCCCGCGGCGTCCCCTCGCTCTGCGTTTCCGTGGCGGATTCGCCGATCGGGCCGCACATCCGCACCCTGGCGGGCGATCTGGAAGCCACCAGCGCGACGATCTTCTTTCCGCGCGAGCGGGCGGAGGCCGGCGCGGTGGCGGACGCGGCGCTGCGGCTGCTGGGGGATGAAGACGAGCGGCGGCGGATGGGCGAAGCCGCGCGCGCCGCGGCGGACCCCCGCGCGACGGAAAAGGTGATCGAGGTGATCGAGGAGCTGCTGCGCGCGCGGGGGACGCTCCCCGCGGCCAGCCTTACGCCGGCGATCGCATGAGCACGCGCACGCTCGCGGAGCGCACCGTCAGCGCCGGACAGTGGCGCATGGCGGCCTGGGGGATCCAGGCCGTGCTCCAGCTTGCCGTGGGCGTGCTGCTCGCGCGCCTGCTGCCGCCGGCGGAGTTCGGGCTGGCGGGGCTGGCGATGGTGGTGATCACCTTCGCGACGCTGGTGTCGGAGATGGGGCTGGGGATCGCCGTCGTGCAGCGCCGCCCGCTGACGGACCGGCACGTGCGCGCGGCGTTCACGGCGTCGCTGGCGATGGGGGGCGCGGCGGCGGGCGTCATCTATCTGCTCTCCCCGCTCTCCGCGCCGCTGCTGCGCTCGCCGGAGCTGCCGCCTTTGCTGCGGGCGATGACGCTCGTCTTCGTCTTCGGCGCGCTGGGGGCGACGGCGCGGGCGATGCTGCAGCGCGCGCTGGACTTCCGCCGCCTGTTCGCGATCGACGTGGCCTCCTACGGTCTGGGCTACGCCGCCGTCGCCGTGCCGATGGCGCTGAACGGGTACGGCGCGTGGAGCCTGGTGATCGGCTCCATCGTGCAGTCGGCGCTGGGGGCGGGGATCGCGCTGGGGTTCGCGCGGCATCCCCTGCGCCCGCTGCTGGCGCGGACGGAGCTGCGCGAGCTGTGCGGATACGGCGCGGCGGCCACGCTGAACCAGGTGGTGAACGGCATCGCGCGCAACGCGGACAACCTGCTGGTCGGGCGCCTCCTGGGCCCGGCGGCGCTGGGGGTGTACGCGCGCGCCTTCAACCTGATGACCATTCCGCTGGCCGCCGTGGGCGACGTGATGTGGCACGTGCTGCTGCCGGCCATGTCGGAGGTGCGCGACGACCGCGCGCGGCTGGGGCGCGCCTGGCTGGCCGCCGTGCAGGCGAGCGCCCTGGCCGCCGTCCCGCTGATGGCCGGCCTGGCCGCCGCGGCCCCGCAGATCGCGGCGGGCGTGTACGGTCCGCAGTGGACGGGGATGGCGGCGCCGCTGCAGGTGCTGTGCGCCGCCGGCGCCTTCCGCGCGGTCTACCACGTTTCCGGCGCGCTGACCCACGCCTCCGGGCGGGTGATGTCGGAGCTGTGGCGGCAGGCGGTCTACGCGGTGCTGGTGGTCGCGGGCGCGGTCGCCGGCTCGCGCTGGGGCGTCGTGGGCGTGGCGGCGGGCGTCGTCGTCTCCATCGCCTTCATGTACCTGGCGATGGCGCGGCTCAGCCTGCGCATCACCGGGCTGCGCTGGCGCGACTTCTTCGGCGCGCAGCTGCCGGGGGCGGCGCTGGGGGCGCTGGTGGGCGCGTCGGCGTGGACGGCGGCGGCGCTGCTGGAGCTGCGCGGCGTCGGGCCGCTGGCCATCTTCGCCGTGCAGACGCTGGCGGGGATCGCGGCGCTGGGCATCGGCATCCTCCTCCTCCCCGAATCCATCCGTCCCGCCGTCCTCTTCGGGCGGCTGGAGGGGACGCTCCGCCGGCTTCCCCTCGTCCTCCGCATCCCCCTTTTCCGTATCCTCCGCCTTTCCGCGGGAGGCGCATCATGATCGCTCCTTCAATGCCCGGCGAGACCGTTTCCGTCGTCATCCCCTGCTACAACGCCGCGCCGTTCGTGGCGGAGGCGATCAAGTCCGTGCTCGCGCAGGACTGGCCGTACACGGAGATCATCGTCATCGACGACGCCAGCACGGACGGGAGCTGGGAGGTGATCGAGCGCTACCGGCCGCGCATCCAGGCGGTGCGGCTGGCGGAGAACGGGGGCGCGGCGGCGGCGCGGAACCGTGGCGTGGCGCTGAGCCGCGGCGGGTGGCTGATGTTCCTGGACGCGGACGACCGCCTTTCGCCGGACGCGGTGCGGTGGATGATGGAGACGGCGCGGCGCGAGCCCGGGGCGATGGTGCACTGCGGCTGGCGCTACCTGGTCCGCGAGCGCGAGTCGTGGGTTCCCCGCGCCCCCGCCCGCCACGTGCCGACGGGCGACGCGCTGCGCGACTGGCTGGAAGGGGGATTCGTCCCCACCTGCTCGCTGCTGTGGCCGCGCGCGGTCTACGCGGCGACGGGCGGCTGGGACGAGTCGCTGACGCTGAACGACGACGGCGACCTGGCCATGCGCGCACTGGCGGCCGGCGCCCGGCTGGTGCGCGCGGAAGGCGGCGAGGGCCTGTACCGGCGCCACGGCGGCGAGCGGGTGTCGATGAGCACGGACGTGGCCGGCGAGCCGAAGATCCGTTCCGGAATGCGGGCGCTGGAGAAGATTTCGTACGTTTTGTACACCCAGGGCCGGCTGGACGCCTACCGCGCGCAGATCGGCGCCGCGTACCGCGAGCTGGCGCTCTACGCCTTTCGCGCCGGCCGCTCCGCCCTGGGCCGCGAGTGCCTGGCGCACGCGGGGGACGAAGCGGGGCGGGGGACGGGGGCGCGCACCTTCGGCGGGCGGATGCTGACGCGGGTGCTGGGGCTGGAAGGCAAGGAGCGGATCGCCGCCGCGCTGGGCCGCCGCATCGCCGGCGGGGAGGTGGCGCGATGAAGGTGTCGCTCTGCGTCTGCACCTACCGCCGCCCCGTGGGCCTGCGGCGCCTGCTGGACGCCGTCGCCCGCGTGCGCACGGAGCGCGTGGAGCGGCTGGAGATCGTCATCGTCGACAACGACCCGGACGGCTCCGCCCGCGCCACGACCGATGCCATCGAAGCGATGCCGTTCCCCCTCCGCTGCGTCCACGAGCCGCGCCGGGGGATCAGCTTCGCGCGCAACCGCGCGGTGGCGGAAGCCGATCCGGACTCCGCCTGGATCGCGTTCCTGGACGACGACGAGGAGCCGGAGCCGGGGTGGCTGGACGAGCTGCTGCGGGTGCAGGCGGAGCACGCGGCGGACGTGGTGGCCGGCCCCGTGCCGCCCAGGTTCGAGGCGGAAGCGCCTCGCTGGGTGCTGCGCGGGCGCTTTCACGAGCCGCCGCGCCACGCGACGGGCACCGTGCTGCCGTACGCGGACACGGGGAACGTGCTGGTGCGCGCCTCGCTCTTCCGCGAATTCCCGGCGCCGTTCGCCCCATCGCTGGCGCTGGCCGGCGGCGAGGACACGCACTTCTTTCTCCGCGTCGCGCGGGCGGGGCACAAGATCGTCTGGGCGGACGAGGCGGTGGCGTGGGAGTGGGTGCCGCCCAGCCGCGTGCGCCTGCCCTGGCTGCTGCGCAGGGCCTTTCGCCGCGGCAACACCTGGGCGCTGCTGGAGCGCGAGCTGGACCCCGGGCTGCGCATCCGCGCGCGGCGCATCCTGCGCGGCGGGGGACGGATCGCCCGCGGCGCGGTCCTGCTGCCGGTGGCGCTGGTCCGTGGGCGGCACGCGGTGGTGGACGCGCTGCGGGGCATCTGCTTCGGCGCGGGGAGCCTGGCGGGCGTCGCCGGCTACAGGTACGACGAATACCGCACCACGCACGGCGCATGAGCGTGAGCCTGCCCCCCGTCCCCGCCGCGCCGGCCGGCTACCCCGCGTTCACGCCGCGTACGTCGGCGCGCGCGCCGCGGCAGGCGCGCATGGTGGGCGGGCTGCAGGCGCTGCTGGACGGCTTCGAGCGCGTGTACGCCGTGGCGCTGCTGCTGGTCTTTTCCGACGCGGTGATCCCGCTGGTGCGCAGCGCGTCGGGCGCGGTTCCTGACCTGGAGAACGGCGACCCGCACCGCCAGGCCATGCTCTTCGGCTTCTTCGGCATCTGCGCCGTGCTCTGCGCGCTGCGGCCGGGGCAGATCATCGCCGCGGCGCTGCGCAACCCGCTCACGCTGCTGCTGATCGCCTTCGCCATCGTGTCGAAGACGTGGTCGCACGCGCCGGACATCACCCTGCGCCGCGGGATCGCGCTGGCCGGGACGACGATGTGCGGCGTGTGGCTGGCGGGGCGCTTTCGCGGGCGCGAGCTGATGGAGATGCTGGGGTGGGCGATGGGGATCGCGGCGGTGCTCAGCCTGCTGTTCGCGCTGCTGATCCCGGAGCTGGGCATCCACCAGGACGGCGACTTCCAGGGCGCCTGGCGCGGCATCTACCTGCAGAAGAACGGCCTGGGGAAGATGATGGTGCTGGGCACGCTCACCTTCGTCCTCCTGTCGCTGCGGGAAGAGGGGCGCGCGCGGCGCAAGTGGCAGGCGCTGGCGCTCCTCTGCGCGGCCCTGGTCCTCCTGTCGACGTCGACGACGTCCATCCTGATCCTGGGCGCGCTGATCCTCCTGGTCCCCCTGTACAAGGGGCTCGCCTCGCGCAGCCGCTGGCTGGTGCCGGTGGCGCTGGCCATCGCCCTCCCCGTCGTCGGCATCGCGCTGGCGGTGGTCACGGACGTGGAGGCGGCGCTGGGGCTCTTCGGCAAGGATACGACGCTCACGGGGCGCACGGAGCTGTGGGAGTACGCGACGGCCACGATCGGCGACCGGCTGTGGTACGGCTACGGCTACGGCGCCTTCTGGCAGGTGAGCACGCGCGCGCAGGGCATCTACGCCGCCATCGGCTGGGACGCGTGGCACGCGCACAACGGGCTGCTGGAGCTGGGGCTGAACCTGGGGGTGATCGGCATCGTGCTGTTCCTGGCGGGCTATGTGACGGGGCTGTTCCGTGGCACGGGGGCGCTGCTGAGCGGGGCGCGGGAGGAGGGGATCTGGATCCTGGGGTTCCTGACCTTCGTGCTGCTGGGCAACCTGACGGAGAGCGCCATCCTGGAGCAGAACGCCTACTGGATCCTGTACGTGGCCACCACCTGCATCGCCGCGCCGGCCGCCGCCGCGCAGGCGCAGGCACGCACGCGCGGCCCCGCGCTCTCCCCCGGCGTGCGGATGCGCGCGCGGCGGGTGGCGGCGTCCTGAGTCAGCGCTCAGTCATCCTGAGGGAGCCGCCGCGCAATCCTTGCCCTGGCAGGATCCATGGCGGCGACCGAAGGACCTTGCCGGCGTGACCGAGGGGCAGGATGGGAGCGGGACCGCGTGCCCCACAAAGCC
>DASQBH010001541.1:0-5804 GCA_035635315.1 Longimicrobium sp. | reverse complement strand
CCAGCTCGGCCGTCCACCACTCCGCGCCGGGGAGGCGCGAGCGCCCCACCAGCACCGCCATCCGCATCCGCACGGGGAGGGGCAGCACGGCGCGCACGCGCTCCTTGAGCCCGGCGCGCAGGGCGGAGGGAAGGGAGGAGGTGGCGGCGGGCGCGGCGGAGGACGGCATCATCGGATGGGCGGACGGGGCGCGCGGGGGATCGCACGGGGCCGGACACGCGGGGCGCGGCGGCCGTTCGCCGGGGGAGAGGGCAAGCGGGAGACCGGCCAGGGCCGAAGGGCGCGCATTCGCCGGAAGCCCTGCCGGGGCGCGGAGGGAGCCGCCCGGGCCCGTCCCCCGCGGCCCCGCCGCCGGGCACCGCCCGCGCCGACAGGTGTTGCGCCCGTTCCACACCCCGTCGCACCCGTCTGGCCGTGCCGTCGCGCCGATCGGGGCGCGGCGGCGAAGGATTCGCGGCGTCCGCATCCGCGTCCCGGTCGGGGTCTGGAGCTTGCCCCGGCGGGGTGCGGCGCCGCGGAGGTCGGTGGCGGCGCCGCACCCGTTCCTCCTCCCGGTCTTTTCATGCGCCGGATGCTCCACACCACGGCCCGGGGGGCGGCGCTGCTGGCGGCGCTCCCCGTACTCGCGGCGAACGCCCTGGCGGCCGCCGTCCTCCCGGGCCGTACCCGGGGCGCGCCGCCGGCCGGCGGCGCGCTCTACGTCGTCGTTCCCTATCCGCCGGGGGACAGGAGCGGCGGCTCCACGGCCATCCGCGGGCTGCTGGCGGCGCTGGGGGAGGGGTACGCGGTGGAGACGATCCCCCTCTACGCGATGGATGCGCGCGCGGGCCGCGTTCGCCGGCTGCTGGCGGACTGGCTGACGCACGCGCTCCCCATGCCCGTGCACTGCCGCCCCTTCGCCCTCCGCGCGGCCGCGGTGCGGGAGCGGATGGCCGACGGGCGGCCCGTGGTGGTGGAGTTCCTGTCCGGCGCGCAGTTCCTGCTCCTGGGCCGGAGGCCGGCGAACCCGCTGGTGCTGCGCGAGCACGAGCCCCTCTGCCGCCGCCTGTGGTCGGAGCGGGGCGTGGTGGAGGGGATCGAGCGCCCGATGCGCGCCCTGCAGGCCGCGCTCGCCTGGCTGGCGATGGCGGCGATCTACGCCCGGGTGGACCGCGTGGTCACCCTTACGCCCGACGACGCCGCCTTTCTGCGCCGCGCCTTTCCCTTCTTCGCGCGCAAGGTGACCGACATCCCCGTCTCGTTCGACGTCCCGGACGACCTTCCGGCTCCAGGGACGCGCGGCGGCGGGCGGGAGCTGCTGTTCCTGGCGAACTTTCACCACCGCCCCAACGTGGACGGGCTGAGGTGGCTGCTGCGCGAGGTGGCGCCGCGGCTGGGGGATGGCTGGACGCTGCACCTGTGCGGCCTGGACCAGCCGCTGGATGCCGCGGACCTCCCCGCATGCGGCGTGGCGGTGGTGCGGCACGGCTTTGTGGCGGACGTGGGTTCCGCGTTCGCGCACGTGCGCATCGCCGTGGCGCCGGTGATCTCGGGCGGGGGGGTGCGGATGAAGAACCTGGCGCTGGCGTCGCTGGCCAAGGCGATCGTCACCACCTCGCGCGGCAACGAGGGGATCGGCTTCGTGGATGGGCGCGACGCGGTGGTCGCGGACGACGCGGCCGCGATGGCCGCGGCCATCCTGCGCCTGCACGCCGACCCCGCCGCGGCCGCGCGGATCGGCGCCCTGGCCCGCGAGCGCGTGCGCGGCGGCTTTGGCCACGCCGGCGTCCTGGCCCGCTGGCGCGACGAGGTGTTCGCGGGGCTGGGCGGGGAAGGGCGAATGAATTCGCGGCAACAACCACACGAAGTCCGCCTGCGCGGACTGGCGGGTGTGGAGGGGGAAGAGCCCGCCGTGCGCGCCCCGGCATCCGTGTAGGAGGGCGATCAGGAGGCGATGCCGAGGATTCCGTGCGAGGGGCCGGCGCCCCCCTCCCCGGCCCTCTCCCACAAACTGCGTGGGGGAGGGGGAGAGATGCCGAGGGATTCCGCGCGAGGGGCGGGCGCGCCCCTCCCCGGCCGAGGGATGCCGAGGATTCCGTGCGAGGGGCCGGCGCCCCCCTCCCCGGCCCTCCCCCACAAACTGCGTGGGGGAGGGAGAACGGATGAGATCCGTCGAAGCGCGCTTGAATTCTCCCCTCTCCGCGGGGAACGAGCGGGGAGGGGCCGGGGGAGGGGCACTCCGCGGGCGCCAGTTCGATGCGGGTCGCCGAGCCTCCGAACCCGCGGCCACCCCCAACCTCCCCCAGCAGTTTTGGGGGAGGTGGGCGAGGTTTACGAGCCCGGAGGGGGCGGACTTCGATGCCGGCCGACGCGTCTCGACCCCCGCACTTTCGCACTTTCGCACTTTCGCACTTTCGCACTCACGCACTCCCGCACTCACGCACTTCCCCGCACTCCCATGCTCCTCCAGCGCATCGCCAGTCCCGCCATCCTGCTCTACTCCGCGCGCCTGCCCGACCACCCGGGCAAGTGGCGGGTGGTGAACGCGCTGCTGCGGGGGGCGCGGATGGACGAGCTGCACCGCGGGCCCGAGCGGCTGGCCCGGCGGCGGGGGCTGAGGTGGAAGCTGGACACCGCCTGCTGGGTGCAGCGCACCGTCTTCTACACGGGCGACTGGGACGGCGACGAGCTGCGGCTGGTGCTCTCCCTGCTGCCCCCCAACGGCGTGTTCCTGGACGTGGGCGCCTACTTTGGCTGGTACGCGCTGGTGGTGGCGCACCAGCGGCCGCGCGCGCGGGTGTTCGCGTTCGAGCCGGTGCCGGCCAGCCAGGCGCGGCTGGAGGGGAACCGCGCGCGCAACGGCCTGGCGAACGTGCGGCTGATGCGCGCCGCGGTGGGCGCGGCCCCCGGCGAGGCGGAGATGGAGCTGCCTCCGGCCGCCAACGGCGGCGCCGCGCACCTGGCCGCCGGCGGCGCGGCGGCGCGCGTGCGCGTCCCCGTCACCACGCTCGACGCCTTCGTCGAGGCGCAGGGGCTGCCCCGCATCGACTTCGTCAAGATCGACGTGGAGGGCGCGGAGCTGGAGGTGCTGCGCGGCGGGGCCGAGGCGCTGCGGCGCTTTCACCCCCTCCTGCTGGTGGAGCTGAACCCCTCCGCGCTGCGCGAGCGGGGCGCGGAGCCGGCGCAGCTGCTGGCGGCGCTCGCGGAGCTGGGCTACGAGACGTGGGAGGTGGGGCGCCGCGGTCTGCTGGCGCCCTTTGGCCCCGCGGAGCTGGCGCGGCCGGAGCTGCGTCGCGGATACGTGAACCTGTTCTGCCGCGCCGCGTGGCGGGAGGAGGACGCATGACGCCCCTCGCCCTCGATTCCCCGGTCCACGCACGGCCGGAGGCGGGCCCGGCGGACGTGTTCCTCCGCTGTGTTCGGGACGCGAACGAGCGGGCGCGCTACCGCACCCTCAAGCAGACGCTGGCCGCGCACCGGCCGCTCTTCGCGGGGCGGCGGGTGCTGGACTTTGGCGCCAGCCACGGGCCGGGGATCTGCGCGCTGATGGAGCTGGGCGCGGCGGAGGTCGTGGGAGTGGAGCCCGTGGCGGCGTGGGTGGAGGCCGGCCAGCCGATCCTGCGCGCCGGGGGGTGGGGCGCGCGCACGCGGCTCATCCACGTCGCCGACACGCGCGCCCTCCCCTTTCCCGAAGCGAGCTTTGACCTGGTGCTGGCGAACGCGGTGCTGGAGCACATCCCGCAGCCGCGCGGCGCCTGGATCCGCGAGCTGTGGCGGGTGCTGCGCCCCGGCGGCCACCTGCTGGTGAACGAGACCCCCAACCGGTACCTGCCCCGCGACGTGCACACCACCGGGCTGTGGTGGGTCCCCTGGCTGCCCCGCGAGGCCGCGCGCCGCTACGCCGTGGCCCGCGGGCGGTTCCGCCCGGACGGCGACTGGGCCGGCAGCGGGTGGCGCGGGCTGGGCTACCGCGAGCTGGTGGGCGCGCTGGAGGGGGCGTACACGCTGGTCCCGGAGCGGACGCGCCCGCGCCACCGGCTGCTGGCGGCGCTGGGGCTTCCCGCGTCGCTGCTGGACCCGTACCCCACCTGGATCGTGCGGAAAGAGTCGCCGGGGCGCCCGCTCGCCGCGGACGGGGGCTGAGCGGTGTGCGGCATCGCGGGCGTCGTGGACGCCGCCGCCCCCCGGGGGGACGCGCTGCTGGAGCTGGCGCGGCGGATGGCGCGGACCCTGGCCCACCGCGGCCCGGACGACGCCGGCGCGTGGGCCGACCCCGCGGCCGGCGTTGCGCTGGGCTTCCGGCGCCTGTCCATCGTCGACCTGTCTCCGGAGGGGCACCAGCCGATGGCGTCCGCCGGCGGGCGCTACGTGATCGTCTTCAACGGCGAGGTCTACAACCACGTGGAGCTGCGGCGGGGGCTGGAGCGCGCGGGGGTGCGCTTTCGCGGCCGCAGCGACACGGAGGTGATCCTGGCGTGCGTGGAGCGGTGGGGGGTGCGCGACAGCCTGCCCCGCTTCGTGGGGATGTTCGCCCTGGCCGTGTGGGACGCGGCCGAGCGGGTCCTGCACCTGGCGCGCGACCGGATGGGGATCAAGCCCCTCTTCGTCCACCACCGCCCCGGCCGCCTGCTCTTCGGCTCGGAGCTCAAGGCGCTGCGGGCGTGCCCGCACTTCGACGCGGCGGTGGACCCCGACGCGCTGGCCGCCTACCTGCGCCACCTGTACGTCCCCGCGCCGGGGTGCATCCTGCGCGGCGTCCTCAAGCTGCCGCCGGGGACGCTGCTCTCCGTCCGCGACGTCCGCGCGCCCCTCCCTGAGCCCGTCGCCTGGTGGTCCGTCCGCGAGACCGCCGTCCACGGCGTTCGCGCCCCCTTTCGCGGGGACGACGCCGAGGCGGTGGACGAGGCGGAGCGGGTGATCGGCGAGGCGGTGGCGCTGCGGATGCGGGCGGACGTGCCGCTGGGCGCCTTTCTCTCCGGCGGCATCGACTCGTCGCTGGTGGTGGCGCTGATGCAGGCGCGCTCGCCGCGGCCGGTGCGCACCTTCACCATCGGCTTTGGCGAGGGGGAGTGGGACGAGTCGGCGCACGCGGCCGCCGTGGCGCGCCACCTGGGGACGGAGCACACCGCCGCGCGCCTTTCCGGGGCGGACGCGCTGGAACTGGTGCCCGGCCTGCCGGAGCTGTTCGACGAGCCGCTGGCGGACCCCAGCGGGCTGCCGACGCTCCTGGTCTCCCGCGTCGCGCGGCGGGAGGTGACGGTGGCGCTCAGCGGCGACGGGGGCGACGAGCTGTTCGCCGGCTACCACCGCTACCTGCAGGGCGAGGCCGCCATCCGCCACGCGCTGCGGGTGCCGCGCTGGTTCCGCGTGGCCGGCGCGGCGGGGGTGCGGCGCGTATCGCCCGCGGCGTGGGACGGCGCGTTTGCGCGGCTGGGCGGGCTGGTGCCCCCCTCCATGCGCCACCGCCTTCCCGGCGACAAGCTGCACAAGCTGGCCGCGCTGCTGGCGGAAGGGGGGGCGCCGCGGATGTACCGCGCCCTGGTCTCGCAGTGGGGCGACCCCGCCTCCGTGGTTCCCGGCGCGCGCGAGCGGGAGGGGGCGGTGGAGGCCGCGCTGGCGCACGCGCCGCTCCCCCTGCTGGAGCGCATGCTGCTGGCCGACCAGCTGGGCTACCTGCCAGACGACCTGCTGGCCAAGGTGGACCGCGCCAGCATGGCCATGGGGCTGGAGGCGCGCGTCCCCCTGCTGGACCACCGCGTGGTGGAGCTTTCCTGGCGGCTGCCGCGGCGGTTCAAGGTGCGCGACGGGGAGGGGAAGTGGATCCT
>DASQBH010001540.1:0-2847 GCA_035635315.1 Longimicrobium sp. | reverse complement strand
AACACCGTGTAGCCGTTGTTGGTGAGGATGGTGTTCACCAGCGACTTGCCGATGTCGTGCACGTCGCCGTACACGGTCGCCAGTACCACCTTGCCCTTGGTCTGCCCCTCCGCCTTCTCGAGATACTGCTCCAGCCGCGCCACCGCCTTCTTCATCACCTCCGCGGACTGCAGGACGAAGGGGAGGATGAGCTCGCCGGCGCCGAACTTGTCGCCCACCTCCTTCATCGCCGGCAGCAGCACCGTGTTGAGCACCGGCACCGCGCCCAGCTTCTCCACGCCGCGGTCCACCCACTCCTCGATCCCGTCCTTCTTGCGGTGCAGGATCTTCCAGTGCAGCGCCTCTTCCGGCGTCATGCTCTCCGTGGGATCGGCGGCGGATTCCACCTCGCCGCTCTTTCCCTCGTAGTGCTGGATGAAGGCCGCCAGCGGGTCGTGCGTCTCCGTGCGCCGGTCGAAGATCAGGTCGTCGGCCAGCCTGCGCTCTTCGGCGTCGATCTCGAAGTACGGCTTTACGTGCGCGGGGTTGATGATGGCCGTGTCCAGCCCCGCCTCCACGCAGTAGTGCAGAAAGACGGAGTTCAGCACCGCGCGCGCGTGCGGCTGCAGGCCGAACGAGACGTTCGACACGCCCAGCGTCGTCAGCACGCCCGGCAGCTCGCGCTTGATGGCGCGGATCCCCTCGATCGTCTCCACCGCGCTGCGGCGGAACTCCTCGTCGCCGGTCGCCAGGGTGAAGGTGAGGGCGTCGAAGATCAGCGCGTCGGGGGCCAGGCCGAACTCGTGGACGGCGATGTCGTGAATCTTCCGCGCGGCTTCGAGCTTGGTCTCCGCCGTCTTGGTCATCCCCCCCAGGTCGCGGTCGATGGTCAGCGCCACCACCGCCGCCCCGTGCGCCGCCACCGCGGGAAGGACTGCGTCGATGCGCTCGCGCCCGTTCTCCAGGTTGATGGAGTTGACGATGGCGCGCCCCGGCGACTGCTCCAGTGCCGTGCGGATGACGTCCGCCTCGGTGCTGTCGATGCACAGCGGCGCCTCCACCCCCTGGCTCAGGAGCTTGACCACGGTGCGCATCTGCGCCGACTCGTCCTGCCGCTCGGTGAGCGCCACGCAGACGTCCAGCACGTGCGCGCCGCTCTCCGTCTGCTCGCGCGCGACGTCGAGAATCCCGTCGTAGTCGTCCGCCAGCAGCAGCCGCTTGACCTTGCGGCTCCCCTGCGCGTTCACCCGCTCGCCGATCATCGTGGGCGCCGGCACCTGGACTAGGTCCGTCGCGCGGATGCCGGAGGAGAGGCGGGGGACGTACTCCACCACGCGCTCCTTCGGCTTCACCCCGCGGATGCGGCCCACCAGCTCGCGGATGTGGTCCGGCGTGGTCCCGCAGCATCCGCCCACGATGGAGACGCCGTGCTCGCGGATGAACTCCTCCATCTGCTCCGCGAACGAGGTGGAGCCTAGCGGATAGACCGCGCAGCCGCCCTCGTTGTGCGGGATCCCCGCGTTGGGGATGCAGCTGATGGGGAGGCGGCTGTTCTCGCCCAGGTAGCGGACGGCCTGCCGCATGTGCTCCGGCCCCGTCGAGCAGTTGAGGCCGATGACGTCGGCCCGCAGCGACTCCAGCGTGACCATCGCCGCGCCGATGTCGGTGCCGAGGAGCATGCGGCCGCTGGTGTCCAGCGTCACCTGCACCTGCAGCGCGACGGGGCGCCCCGCCTCGGCGATCGCCTGGCGGCAGCCGAAGATGGCGGCCTTGACCTCCAGGATGTCCTGTGAGGTCTCGATCAGCAGCACGTCCACCCCGCCCTCCACCAGCGCCGCCGCCTGCTCGTGGAACACCGGCACCAGCTCGGCGAAGGTGATGCCGCCCAGCGTGGGGTCCGATGCCGAGGGAAGGAAGCCGGAGGGGCCGATGGAGCCGGCGACGAAGCGCGGCCGCCCGTCCTGCGCGGCAAAGCGGTCGGCGACGGAGCGGGCCAGGCGCGCGGCGGCCACGTTGATCTCGCGGACGCGCTCGTGCAGGTCGTACTCGCGCAGGGTAAGGCGGTTGGAGCGGAAGGTGTCCGTCTCCAGCACGTCGCACCCGGCCTCCATGAACGACGCGTGGATCTCGCCCACCACGTCGGGGCGGGTGATGACCAGGTAGTCGTTGCACCCCTCCAGCGTCTGCCCGCCAAAGTCGTCGGCGGTCAGCTCGTAGCGCTGGATGCTGGTGCCCATGGCCCCGTCGAACACCAGGACGCGGTCCTGCAGTGCGGCCAGGTACGGAGAGCGGTGCTGAATCATCGTGTCACGTCCCAAAACAGAAAACCCCGCGACTCGTGAAAGAGAGTGCGGGGCGAAAATCGCGCAGGATCGGCTGTCCGGCTCCGGTCCATCCCGACTCTTTAGCGTTTTTAACGAGGCGCAAGCGGTCGCGCAAATCCCCTCGGCACGCGTCTGGTGCGTACGGGGCGGAATCTAGCGTCCCGTGCGGATCGCGCAAGGGGCGAGGGAGAAAAGGTTACGGAGGGGGACGAGGATGCCGATTCCGTATTCGATCCAGGCGGGTTCGCTCCAGACGGGTTAGATCATGGGCGGGTTCGTCCGGAGGTGGGTGAGCCCGCGACTGAAACTTGGATGCGGAACAAACTCTGGTCGCATGCCGGAGGCAGCCAGCGACTTCCTTCGAAAAGGAGAAATTCCGCGCGAGTAGCAATGGAAGGCACGATGGGCCTGGCCGTGGGCAAAACGGTTAAGGATTTCACACCAGGCGCTTCATTCGCGCCTGCCGTCGCTTTCCAGCCGAAAGCTACCACACCCCGGAGCCAGCATTTTCCCGGAGTAGACGCGTCCGTCTTGCGTGAGGATT
>DASQBH010001539.1:0-8658 GCA_035635315.1 Longimicrobium sp. | reverse complement strand
GGGGCGCGCACGTGGCGTTCGAGTTCCCCCGCGACTCCGTGGAGCGGCTGGAGCGGCTGGCGCGGCGCGAGGGAGTGACGCCGTTCGCCGCGCTCCTGGCCCTGTTCGCCGCGTTCCTGCAGCGCTACACGGGCGAGGACGAGGTGGTGGTGGGGACGCCGGTGGCCAACCGCTCGCGGCCGGAGCTGGAGGGGCTGATCGGCTTCTTCGCCAACACCCCCGTCCTGCGCGCCCACCTGGGTGACGACCCGACCTTCGCGGAGCTGGTGCGGCGGATGGGGGCGGAGGTCCGCGCGGCCGTGGCCCACCAGGACCTGCCCTTCGAGAAGCTGGTGGAGGAGCTGCATCCCGAGCGCGACCTGGCCCGCAACCCGCTCTTCCAGGTCCTCTTCAGCTACCGCGAGGCGCCGCCGGAGGGACTGGCGCTCCCCGGGGCCGCGGTGGAGCCGCTGGTGGGCGACAGCGGCACGGCCAAGTTCGACCTCACCCTGTCGCTCACCCGCGCGGCCGGCGCCCTGGACGCGCGGCTGGAGTACGCGACCGACCTCTTCGACCGCTCCACCGCCACGCGGATGGCGGCGCAGTTCCGCACCCTGCTGGAGGCGGCGGTGGAGGACCCGTCCGCACGCGTCTCGGCGCTCCCCCTCCTTCCCGAGGCGGAGCGGCGGCGCCTGGTGCACGACTGGAACGCCACCGCGGCCGAGCTCCCCGCCGAGACCGTCCCCCAGGCCGTGGCCCGGCTGGCCGCGGCCGAGCCCGGCGCGGACGCCCTCGTCGTCGACGGCGAGACGCTCTCCCGCGGCGCGCTGCAGGCGCGGGTGCGCCGCCTGGCCGGGCGCCTGCGCGCGCTGGGCGTGGGTCCGGACGTCCCCGTGGGCATCTACCTGGACCGCTCCGCCGACATGGTGGTCGCCATGCTGGGGGTGATGGAGGCCGGCGGCGCCTACCTTCCGCTGGACCCGGCGTATCCGGAGGACCGGCTGGCCTTCATGGTCCGCGACTCCGGCGCGCCCGTGGTCGTCACCCGCGCCGGGCTGGCGCGGCGCGTCCCGCGGACCGAAGCCGCGGTGGCGTGGGTCGACGCGCCGGAGGGGGATGCGAACGAGCCCGGGATTCAGCCCGGGGCTCAGTCCGCTATTCCCTATTCCCTATTCCCTATTCCCTCAGCCCTGGCCTACCTGATCTACACCTCCGGCTCCACCGGCCGCCCCAAGGGGGTGGGGGTGAGCCACCGCAACCTGGCGGCCTTCTTCTCCGGCATGGACGCCCTTCTCGGGGCCGACGCGGCGGGGACGTGGCTGGCCGTCACCAGCATCTCCTTCGACATCTCCGTCCTGGAGATCCTGTGGACGCTGGCCCGCGGCTACCGCGTCGTCCTGCGCCGCGAGGAGATGACGGCCGCCACCGCGGCCACCGGCACGGCGGCGCTCCCGGCGGCGGTGCGGGCGCGGCCGATGGACTTTTCCCTCTTCTACTTCGGCGGCGACTACGACGCGGGGAGCCGCGACCGCTACCGGCTGCTCAAGGAGGGGGCGCGCTTCGCCGACCGCAGCGGCTTCGCGGCGGTGTGGACGCCGGAGCGGCACTTTCACCGCTTCGGCGGGCTGTATCCGAATCCCGCGGTAACGGGCGCTGCGGTGGCGGCGCTCACCTCGCGCGTGCAGATCCGCGCGGGCTCCGTCGTCCTTCCCCTCCACGACCCGCTGCGGATCGCCGAGGAGTGGTCCGTCGTCGACAACCTCTCCGGCGGCCGCGTGGGCGTCTCCTTCGCCTCCGGCTGGCAGCCCAACGACTTCGCGCTGGCCCCGGACGCCTACGCCGACCGCAAGGCGGTGATGGAGCGGGGGATCGACGAGGTGCGGCGCCTGTGGCGGGGCGAGGCGGCGCGCCGCCGCTCGGGGACGGGGGCGGAGGTGGAGGTGGGGATCTTTCCCCCGCCGCTGCAGCCCGAGCTCCCCGTGTGGATCACCAGCGCAAAGACCCCCGACACCTTCCGGCTGGCGGGGGAGACGGGCGCCGGGCTCCTGACCCACCTGCTGGGCCACAGCGCCGAGGAGCTGGCGGGAAAGATCGCCCTCTACCGCGAGGCGTGGCGCGCGGCCGGGCACCCCGGGCGCGGCCACGTGTCGCTGATGCTGCACACCTTCGTGGGCGACGACGCCGAAGCGGTCCGCGAAAAGGTGCGCGAGCCCCTCTGCGCCTACATCAAGACCTCCTTCGACCTGCTGGCCGGCCTGGGCGAGGCGACGGGGAGCGCGGCGGACGTCCGCGGCCTTCCCGAGGCCGAGCTGGACGCGCTGGTCCGCCGGGCGTTCGACCGCTTCTTCGACACCGCCGCCCTCCTCGGAACGCCGGAGACGTGCGCCGACATGGTCGACCGCCTCAAGGGGGTCGACGTGGACGAGGTGGCGTGCCTGATCGACTTCGGCGTGGCGGAAGACGAGGTCATCGCGGCGCTGGAGCACCTGGCGCAGGCGCGCGAGGTGAGCGAGGCCCGCCGCCGCGCCGCCGCCAGCGAAGAGACGGTGGCGGAGCAGCTGCGCCGCCACGGCGTCACCCACCTGCAGTGCACCCCCTCGCTGGCCGGGGTGCTGGCGGACGACCCCGACGCCCGCGAGGCGCTGGACGGCCTCCGCCGCCTGCTGGTGGGCGGCGAGGCGCTCCCGGCGGACCTGGGGCGGCGGCTGGCGGCGGCGGTGGGGGGGAGCGTGCACAACATGTACGGCCCCACCGAGGCCACCGTCTGGGCCACCACCCACCGGGTCAAGGACGAGGAGGGCCCCGTCCCCATCGGCCGCCCGCTGGCCAACGCCCGCGCCTACGTGGCCGACCGCGCCCTGCGCCCGGCGCCCACCGGCGTTCCCGGCGAGCTGCTGCTGGGCGGCCCCGGGGTGGCGCGCGGCTACCTGGGGCGGCCGGGGCTCACGGCGGAGCGCTTCGTCCCCGACCCCTTCTCGGGAGATGCGGGGGCGCGCCTGTACCGCACCGGCGACCTGGCGCGGCGCCGCACCGACGGGCGGCTGGAGTTCCTGGGGCGGCTGGACCACCAGGTCAAGCTCCGCGGCCACCGCATCGAGCTGGGCGAGATCGAATCCGCCCTCCGCGCCCACCCCGCCGTCCGCGAGGCGGTGGTCGTCGCCCGCGGCGAGGGGGCGGCGGCGCGGCTGGTGGCGTTCTACGTCCCTGCAGCCGATGTCCCCGCGCCAGAGGAGGGGGCGCTGCGGGCGGCGCTTCAGGAGGTGATCCCCGAGTACATGGTCCCGGCGGCGTTCGTGCCGCTGGAGGCGATGCCCCTGACGCCCAACGGCAAGATCGACCGCAAGGGGCTTCCGACGGAGGACCGGCCGAAGCCCAGGACGGAGTTCCGCCCGCCGGAGAGCGGGATGGAGCGCGCCGTGGCCGAGGTGTGGCGCGAGGTGCTGCGGGTGGAGCGCGTGGGCGCCGACGACAACTTCTTCGAGCTGGGGGGGAACTCGCTCCTGGTGGTCCAGGCGCGCGCGCGCCTGCTGGAGCGGGTGGGAGGCGAGCTGTCGCTGGTGGACATGTTCCGCTTTCCCACCGTGGGCTCGCTGACCGCCGCGCTGGCGGGGACGCGCCCGGCGGGGCTGCAGATGGAGGAGGTGCAGGAGACCGCCGACCGGCGGCGGGCGGCGCTCGCCCGCCAGGGCCGGGCGCGGCTGGGGGGGAGACCCGCGTGAGCGACGAGCTCTTCGACGGAGTGGAGCCGGTCGCGGTCGTCGGGCTCGCGGGACGACTCCCCGGCGCGTCCACGGCCGAGGCGTTCTGGGCCAACCAGCGCGACGGGGTGGAGTCGGTCGCCACGCTGAGCGAGGCGGAGCTCCGGGAGGCGGGTGTCGACCCCGCCCTCCTGGCGGACCCCGACTACGTCCGCGCCGCGGGCGTGGTGGACGACGCCGACCGCTTCGACGCCGCCTTCTTCGGCTACTCGCCGCGCGAGGCGGAGACCATGGATCCGCAGCAGCGCCTTTTCCTGGAGGTCTGCTGGGAGGCCATGGAGGACGCGGGGCACGACCCGGCGGCGTTCTCCGGCGCCGTGGGGGTGTTCGGCGGCGTCTTCATGAACAAGTACCTCGCCACGAACCTCCTCACCAACGAGGCGTTCGTGCGGTCGCCCGCGGCGGCGTTCGCGCGCAACTTCAACGACAAGGACTTCCTGGCCACCCGCGTGGCCTTTCACCTGGACCTGCGCGGTCCGGCGGTCACCGTGCAGACGGCGTGCTCCACCTCGCTGGTGGCCACGCACCTGGCCGTGCAGAGCCTGCTGAGCTACGACTGCGACCTGGCGCTGGTGGGCGGGGTGGCGCTCAACGTTCCGCTCAGGGCCGGCTATCCCGTGATGGAGGGCGGCATCTTTGCCCCCGCCGGGCACTGCCGCCCCTTCGACGCGCGCGCCGAGGGGACGGTCCCCGGCTACGGCGCGGCGGTCGTCGTCCTCCGCCGCCTCTCCGACGCGGTGGCGGACCGCGACCACGTCCGGGCGCTCATCCGGGGGACGGCGGTCAACAACGACGGCAACCTCAAGGCGGGGTACACCGCGCCCAGCGTGGACGCGCAGGCGCGGGTGATCGCCGCGGCGCAGGCGGTGGCGGGGGTGCACCCCGACACCATCGGCTACCTGGAGGCGCACGGCACCGCCACCCCGGTGGGCGACCCCATCGAGGTGGCGGCGCTCACCCAGGCGTTCCGCGCGCGGACGAAGCGTCGGGGGTTCTGCGCGCTGGGGTCGGTCAAGGCCAACATCGGCCACCTGGACGCCGCGGCCGGGGTCGCGGGGATGATGCGCGCCGTGCTGGCGCTGGAGCACCGCACCATCCCGCCGGCCGCCAACTACGCCTCGCCCAACCCGCGGCTGGAGCTGGAGGCGTCGCCCTTCTACGTCCCCACGGCCGCGCGCGAGTGGCTGGCGGACGGCGAGCCGCGGCGCGCAGGGGTCAGCTCCTTCGGCGTGGGCGGCACCAACGCGCACGTGGTGCTGGAGGAAGCGCCGGAGCCGGAGCCGCGCTCCGCCGACGCGCGCGACTGGCAGCTCCTGGTCGTCTCCGCCCGCAGCCGCGCGGCGCTGGACCACGCGGCCGGGCGGCTGGCGTCGCACCTGGAGACGCATCCGGACGCCGGCCTGGCCGACGTGGCGTTCACGCTGCAGGCCGGGCGGCGGGGATTCGACCACCGCCGCTACGTCGTCGCCCGGGGCGCGGCGGAGGCGGCGGAGGCGCTGCGGGGGCCGGAGCCGCGGCGCGCGGGGGCCACGCAGCCCGGGCGGCGCGAGCCGGTGTTCATGTTCCCCGGCGGCGGCACGCAGCACCCCGACATGGGGATCGAGATCTACCGCTCCGAGCCGCTGTTTCGAGACGAAGTGGACAAATGCGCCGCCCTTCTTCGCCCGAAGCTGGGGTTCGACCTGCGCCGCTTTCTCTACCCCTCGCTGCTGGGCGATCCGGGGGTGGACCGCGAGCACGTCCCCGCGGTGCTGGCCTCCATCTTCGCCACCGAGTACGCGCTGGCGAAGCTGTGGATGAGCTGGGGGGTGATGCCGCACGCCATGATCGGCCACTCCCTGGGCGAGTACGCGGCGGCGTGCCTGGCGGGGGTCTTTTCGCTGGAGGACGCGCTGGACCTGGTGCTGCTCCGCGGCGCGCTCTTCGACCGGATGCCCGAGGGGCGCATGCTCTCGGTGCACCTTCCGGAAGACGAGGTGCGCGGGATGCTCGGCGAGCGCCTCTCCGTCGCCGCCGTCAACGCGCCGGGGCTTACGCTGGTCTCCGGCCCGGAGGAGGAGATCGATGCCCTCGCGGCGCGGCTGGAGGGGCGCGAGGTGGAGTGCTCGCGCGTCCGCATCCAGGTGGCGAGCCATTCGTGGATGGTGGAGCCGTTCCTGGAGCAGTTCACCCGCGACATCGCGCGGTATCGTCTGCATCCCCCCACCATCCCCTTCCTTTCCGGGGTGACGGGGACGTGGATCCGCCCGGAGGAGGCCACCGACCCGGCGTACTGGGCGCGCCACCTGCGGCAGCCCGTGCGCTTCGCCGACGGGGTGCGCGAGGCGGTCTCGGCGCCGGGGCGCGTGCTGCTGGAGGTGGGGCCGGGGAACGCGCTGGCCACGCTGGCCGCCGCGCAGCAGCTGGTCCCCGCGCCCGTCGCCGTGGCCTCCATGCGCCACCCGCGCGAGGAGGCGCCTGACCTGGCCTTCCTCCTCGGCGCCGTCGGGCGGCTCTGGCAGGAAGGGGTGACGATCGATTGGGACGCCCTCCACGGCGAGTCCCGCCCCCGCCGCGTCCCCCTGCCCACGTATCCGTGGGAGCGCAAGCGCTACTGGATTGCACCCGGCCGCGCCGCCTCCGCCGCGCTGGTGGGGGATTCTCCCCTGCGCCTGGCGTCGTGGAAGCGCACGCTGCCCCCCGCGCCGCCCGCGTCCGGCCCCGGCCCCTGGCTGGTGCTGGACGACGGCTCCGCGCTGGGCGACCGGATCGCGTCGCGCGCGGCGGCGCTCGGGCGGACGACCATCCGCGTCCGCCGCGCGTCGGGGCTGCTTCTTCCCGAGAACGGCGAGGCGGCGCTGGATCCGGCGCGTCCCGGGCACTGGGCGTCGCTCCTCGACACCTTCTCCGGCGACGAGGCGGTCCAGCCCCTCGCCATCCACCTCTGGGGGATCGGGGAGGATGATGCCGGGGCCGGCTCCGGCTTCCACGGCCTCCTCCCCCTCGCGCAGGCCGGCGCAGAGGTGCGCGAGGGACTGCGCATCGTCGCCGTGACGGACCGCGCCGCCGCCGCCGCGAGCGGGGACGCGATCGATCCGCGTCGCGCGGCGATTAGCGGCGCCTGTCGGACCGCTTCGCGCGAGCGCGGGGTGGAGTGCCGGTGCGTGGACGTCGCCGCGGGCGAGGCGGAGGAGGCGCTGGCCGCGCGCATCGTCGCCGAGGCCGGACTGGACGCCGGGCCCGCGCTGGTGGCGTGGCGCGGCCGCACGCGGTGGGAGCGGGTGTACGAGCCGGTGGCGGCGGATTCCGAGGCGAACGCGGCCGCGGCGGACGGCACCTGGGTCTTCGCCGGCGGGCTCGGCGGCGGGAGCGCGGCGCTGGCGGTCGCGCTGGCCGCGGCCGGCGGACGCGTGGTGGCGCTGCAGCCGACCGCATTCCCCGACCGCCGCGACTGGGACGGGTGGATCGAGGCGCGCGGGGAGGACGACGCGGTCAGCCGCGAGATCCGCCGCCTGCTGCGCCTGGGCGACGGGATCGAGATCCTGACGGTAGATGAGGACGACGTCGCTCTCGCCGCGAAGACGGTTTCGCTCCGCGTCGACGCCGTGCGCGGGATCGTGGCCGGGTCTGCGGCGGACGCATCGGATGACTCCGCCGCGGACCGCCTGGCGCGCGCGGAGCGGGCGGTGGCGCTCGCCGCGGCGCTGGCGGACGCGTGCGAGGCGGAGGTGTGCGTCCTTCCGATCGCGCCCCCCGTCGTCGCGGGAGACGTGGGACCGGACGATCCGGCCGCCGCGTACCTCGCCGCCTCGGCGGAGGCACGGGATGGGGAGAAGGAGTGGATCGGCGTCGCGCTCCCCGCGGGGGACGACGCGGAGACGCGCGAGTCGGCGGAGGACGCCGCCGCACGCCTCCTTCCGCTCCTCCTCTCCGGCCGCCTGGGCGGGCAGCTCGTCGTCGCCATCGCCGGGCCCGCGTCCCGGCCGGCGGCGGAGAGCGACGAGGAGGCGCCGCGCGCGGCGAGCGACGGTTACGTGCCGCCGCGGAGCGAGGCGGAGCGCAAGCTGGCCGCCGTCTGGAGCGAGCTCCTGGGGGTGGAGCGGGTGGGGATGGACGACGACTTCTTCGAGCTGGGCGGCCACTCGCTGATGCTGGCGCAGATGACCCGGCGCCTGCGCGGCGTCTTCAGCGCCAGGCTCGCCGTCCGCGACCTGTTCGAGGCCTCCACCATCGCCGCCCTCGCCGCGCTGATCGAGGCGCGCGAAGGCGCGGGCGGCGGCGCCGCGGCCAGCGGGCCCGACCTGGCGGCCGAGGTGGCGCTGGACCCGGCGATCACGGCGGAGGGGCTGGCGCCGGCCGCCGCGGGGCCGCCGCGCGCCGTCTTCCTCACCGGCGCGACCGGATTCCTGGGCGCCTTTCTCTGCGCCGAGCTCCTCCGCGCCACGGACGCCGAGGTGCACTGCCTGGTGCGCGCCGGGAGCGTGGAGCAGGGCGAGGAGCGCATCCGCCGCAAGCTGGAGTCGTTCGGCCTGCTGGGGCCGCAGGCCGCGCGCATCCGCGCCGTCCCCGGCGACCTGGCGCGCCCGCTCCTGGGGCTCTCGAAAGCCGACTTCGACGCGCTGGCGGAGCGGGTGGACGCCGTCTACCACTGCGGCGCGTGGGTCAACTTCGCCCGGCCGTACCGGGTGCTGAAGCCCTCCAACGTCGCCGGGACGGAGGAGGTGCTGCGGCTGGCGGCCACCGCGCGGCTCAAGCCCGTGCACCACGTCTCCACCATGGCCGTCCTGGCCGGCGCCTTCGTCTCCGGCGCCACCGCGGTGGACGAGGACACCCCGCTGCCGCCGCCGGTGGGGCACGACACGGGGTACAGCCAGAGCAAGTGGGTCGCGGAAGGCCTGGTCGAGCTGGCGCGGGAGCGCGGCATCCCCGTCTCCGTCTACCG
>DASQBH010001538.1:0-4711 GCA_035635315.1 Longimicrobium sp. | reverse complement strand
GCGCGCCTCCCTAAGAGTGTGTTTAGAAATCAGCCTAACCGATTGATTTCCTGAGGGAGGCGCCGCTCCCAACTCACCGCCGCGCAAGCAATTTGGCGCCGACCGAAGGATCTCGCCGGCAGCACCCGGGGGCTGGATCGGTGCCGCGTAGCCAGCCCCGCAATCGCCGAGGCGAGATCCTTCGGTCGCGCGCAAGCAGTTGAGTTGCTTCAAGTTCCGGAGGCGCGCTCCCTCAGGAAATCAATTCTCGGTTATCTGAAAGACCAGATACTTAAACACACTCTCAGGCTCAGGATGACACCGTTTGCCGAATCCGTATCCGAATTTTTTTGTGGATGCGGGAGCAGGATGCCGCGAGGCCAGCGTTTGAAGCAGGCCACCCGATGAGGCGAGTAGATTTCTCAGTCGGCGCCAGGCGATCTGCCGTTGGCGGGTCCGGCGAGGCGCCTCCTTCGAAATGACAGATTGGGGATACGGACAAAAGAGAGAGACGCGGAGGATCGCCTTCCTCCGCGTCTCTCTCTTTTCCTCCGTGACCTCCGCGTGATCCTTTTCCTTGGAAGCACGCGCAGCTCAGAAACCCCGGATCACGCCGTCTGCAGCTCGCGGAGCAGGGTGGCGCGGGCGTCGGAGATGATGCCGCGGACGCGCTCGCGCAGGGCGGGGACGTCGTCCAGGGTGAGGCCGGTGGTCTCGATGGGCTCCAGCACGCGGGCGATGGCGGTGGCGCGGCCGATCATCCACGACCCCTTGGTGATCGCCGCGCGCGTCCCCGCCACGGCGATGGGCAGGATCGGGCAGCCGGTCTCCACCGCCAGGCGAAAGGCGCCGTCGTGGAACTTCTGGAGCTGGCCGTCGGCGCTGCGGGTGCCCTCGGGCATGATCATCACCGACACGTGCTTCGACAGGCGGTCCCGGCACGCCTCCAGCGCGGCGGCGCGGCTGCTCACGTCGCCGCGGCGCACGGCCACGTCGCCGGCCATCCGCATCATCCACCCCATCACCGGGATCTTGAAGATGGATTCCTTGCTCAGGAACTTCATCTCCCAGGGCAGGTGCGAGAGCAGAAAGATGTCGGCGAACGACTCGTGGTTGGCCACCGCCACGTACGGCCGCCGCGGGTCGCGGATGCGCACGCCGGTGGTGCGGAACCGCCACAGGGGGTTCAGCTTGGTGCATACCACGGCCGCGCGGCGAAACCAGCGCCCCACCGTGTAGCGGCCGGGGTCACGCGTGGCGGTCAACAGGTACAGAAAGGCCAGCCAGGGCACCCAGAACAGGGCCACCAGGCTTACGCTCACCCACACCCACAGCGAAATCAGGCGCTTCAACATGACTGCATCCGGCATCCGGCGTTTCACCCCTCAGGAGTGAGGGCGTGCTGCATACACCGCACCGGGAATTCGGATCGGGGGAGAGACGGCAGGGAATACGGCAGGGAATTAGGGAATAGGGAATAGGGAATAGGGAATAGGGAATAGCGGGCAACGACAACGGAGGCCGGAGCGGGGATCTGCCGCGCGGAAGCGGCGATGGCCCGCGAACATGGGCGTTCGCAGGCGGAGTGGTAACGTTTTCTGAGAATCCGACGAACGCTGGACGGCGGGTTGTGAACCGGTCGGTCAGGGATGGAGCCCGGGATTCTTACGGAAGCCTGCGCGGCACGATGCCGTTCGCAGGCTATTCCCTATTCCCTGCAGTCCCCTACGAACGGCAGGCGCACGCGCTGCAGGCCAGCGTCTCGGGATAGATCATCAGCCGCTCCATGGGGATGGGCGCGCCGCAGCCGTTGCACGAGCCGTACGTGCCCTCTTCGAGGCGGCGCAGCGCGGCCACGATCTGCTCCAGCTGCGCCTGCTCGCGCGCGGCCAGCGTCTTGGTAAGGCCCTGGCTCTGCAGCGCTTCCACGCGCGACAGGCGGCCCACCGTGTCCTGCTCCAGGTCGCGCGGGCGCGCCGCGGCCCCGTTGGCCTTCATGCTGCGCTCCAGCTTGGTGAGGCTTCGCAGAAGCTCGTCACGAATCATGTCCCGCGCCTCGGGCGCGAGCGGCTGCTGCACTGCGGTCATGCGTTGTTCCTTCCTTGCGGAGTTTTGGGGTAGTGCTCGCGAAGCGGGGACCGGCGCAACAGGCTGCGGCCGGCCAGGTCCGGATCGTCGGGTGGATGCGGAGTATCGTGCGTTCGGTGGGTCAGGCGCCGGGGACCGGGTCCATCAGGCCGAAGGCGGTGCGGATTCCGTTCATCGTCAGCTGCGTGCGGTGGATCCGGCTCGAGACGTTGGGGATGCGATGCGCGTTCACACGCGCTCCAGGAACACGTCGAACACCCCGCCGCAGACGGCGGGGCTCCACGAGAACAGGTCTTCCGTCAGGTCGATGCGCAGCAGCCGGGGCCGGCCGGTGGCGATCACCTCGGCCGCGGCCTCGATGACCTCCGCCTCGCCGCAACCGCCGCCCACGGTGCCGGTAAGCCCGCGCTCCGGGTCCACCAGCATCTTGCTGCCGATCCCCCGCGGCGTGGAGCCGCGCGAGCGCACGATGGTCGCCAGCACCGCCGGCCTTCCCTCGCGCGCCGCCTGCTCCGCCGCCGCGAACACCGCCAGGTCTTCGCTCATCTCTGCTCGTTCCGGTGCGGCCGGGCCACACGCCCGGCTTCCCTGCGACATTTGTTCCAGCGCGGTGACATCGTTCAATGACTTGGCGAGCTCGCCGGTGCCGGCGCGCAACGAAGCGCGAATCGGACGATGCCGTGCCTTTCGCTCACCCCGCCGGTACGATGCGCGGCGGCTCGGGCGCGGGGAGGTCCGGCAGCCGGTCGGCGATGGCGGCGATCTCCTCCGCCTGCCGCCACATGGCCTCCAGCATCGCCAGCTCGCCCTCCAGCGCGCGGCGCTCCGTTTCCTCGTGCAGCGCCATCTCCAGCGCGCGCAGGCCGGTGGGGGTTATCTTCTTCGTCCCCTCTGCCCGCTGGCCGCCCAGCACGCCGCGGTTGCGCGCCACCATTCGAATGTACTCGTCCGGCGAGCCCGCCCCCGCCAGCGCGCCCACAGCGTGCTCCAGGTCGCGGCGGCTGGCGCCCTCGTCGTTCACCATCAGCATGGCGCGGGCGAGCACGCTGCGCGCGGCGTCCTCCCGAAACTCCACCCTGCGCGGCTCGCCGCGGCGGCGGTACAGGGGCACCCGCAGCAGCAGGGCGCCGTCGTCCGCCTGGTCCAGGTGCGCGTTGATCACCGAGCCGCGGGGAAGATCCAGTGCGTACCCCATGGGCGAGAGCGCGCGGGGTACGAGCTGCTGCCTTTCGGTGTGGCGGCCCTTCCAGCCGTAGGCGGCCACGTCCGACATCCACCGCAGCCCACGGTGCGCGCCCAGCGCCAGCCCCAATCCTACCACCGGCAGCATGAGCGCCGTGGTGTAGGTGACGGCGTTGATGAACGTACGCCGCCGGTGACGTCCCACCAGCTGCCGCCCGTACCGCCACGCGGCCAGCTCGCCGCTCTGCGCCTGGCCGATGCGGATCAGCCGGGTTCCGTCCCGCAGCTTCGCCAGGCCGATGTTCTCGCGCTGCACCCGCAGGCGCGTGTCGCGGAACAGGCGCTCGGCCTCCTCGATCGCTTCCCAGCGCTCCTCGATGGGCGCCAGGTTCCACCGCGCGCACCGCCCGCAGACGGCCCACAGCCGCCCCTTCTCGCCGTCGAACGCCAGGCTGCGGCCCACGGGAAAGCGCTCGATCGATTCGTTCGATCCCAGCGGCGCTGAGCAGAAGATGCAGCTGCGGTACATCGGCCGCTCAACCCGGCATGGCGATGCGGGGCGGCTCCGCGGGGGGCACGTCCGGCAGCGCGTCGGCGATGGTGGCGATCTCCTCCGCCTGCCGCCACATGCCCTGCAGCATGGCCAGTTCCCCGTCCATCGCCCGGCGCTCCTGCTCGTCGTGCACCGCCATCTCCAGCGCCAGCGCGCCGCGGCGGTTCAGCACCGCCGTGTCCTCAACCCGGTCCAGCCGCACGAACCCGCCCCTGCTGAGCGGAAGCCGCTCCCCGGCCACCCACTGCACGAACTCCGCGGGGGAGGGGAACCCCTCCAGCAGCCCCACCGCCTCCAGCACCTGCGGACGCCGGGGCCGCGCGCGGTTCACCAGCGGGACGGCCTTGGCCAGCAGCACCCGCGCCTCCTCCCCGCCGACGACCGTGGTCCGCGGCGCGGGGCGGAGGCGGCCCACGGCCTCGCCCTCCGGGTGCGCCGCCAGCCCGTAGAGAAACTGCAGCTCCACGCCGCCCGCTCCGTCGGGCGCCAGGGTAGCCGTCTCCAGGTGCCAGCGGCGGATGAGGAGCCCGCCGTGCCACCGGTCCGCGCCCAGCCGGTGCACCACCCGCCTGCCGCGAAGGGAGCGGCCCGAGCCGTGCACCGCCTCGTCGAAGACAGGGTTCAGCATCAGCACGGAGCCGACCACCTCCCGCGCCGCATCCGCCGCGGCGTCGCGCACGCCGCGCAGCCAGGAGGCCGCGCCGCCGGTCCCGCCGGAGTAGCGCCACACCGCCCGCTCCGCCGCCAGCGCCTTGCCGATCCGCACCAGCCGCGTCCCGTCCCGCAGCTTTGCCAGGCCGATGTTTTCGCGCTGCGCCCGCAGGCGCGCGTCGCGGAACAGGCGCTCGGCGTCCTGGATCGCCTCCCAGCGCTCCTCCAGCGGCGCCAGGTTCCACCGCGCGCACTTCG
>DASQBH010001537.1:0-4918 GCA_035635315.1 Longimicrobium sp. | reverse complement strand
GGCCACCCGTCGGCGGTTGAAACCGCGGCTGCAACGCCACGAAATCCGCCTGCGCGGATTGTAGCCGCGGGTTCCCGCCCGCCGATCGCGCCCCGTTGTCATTCCGAGGCCCGGCCGCGCAGAGCCGTCGGTCCGCTCCACCGGTCGCAGGGCCGAGGAATCTACCGTCGGCATACTCGTGAGCGGACGCGGCAGCCCGCGCCACCCTCGCGGCCGCGATGCAGCCCGACAGAGCCGGCGTCGGGGGTGGCGCGTCGGAGCCGGCCACCAGCAGACCGACAGTAGATTTCTCAGTCGGCGCCATGGTGCCGCGCGAGGAGCAGGATTCAGCGCGGCGCCTCCTTCGAAATGACAGATGGCGGCGCCGGCTTCCCTCCTCATTGCCCCCGAGGTTCGCGCGCCAGCCGCCGCGCGGGCCCCTACGCGACCGCCGCGGGCTCCGCCGCCGGGACCAGCGCCCTGGCCATGCAGGCGGCGCTGGCGGGGCAGATGCTGCGAAACTCGGCCGTGGCGGCAATGGCGTCAGGCACCGCGGCGCGGTCGGCGGGCGCGTAGCCGCGGCGCGCGAAAAAGCCTTCCGCCGTGGTCGTCAGCAGGTAGAGCGTGCGGATGCCGGCGGCGCGGGCGTGTGCCTCGAGCGCATCCACCAGCCGCGAGGCCAGCCCTCCGCCCCGCCGCGCCGCGGGGACGGCGAGCGAGCGCAGCAGCCCCGCATCATCCGCCACCTCCATCCCCACCACGCCCGCGATCCCGCCGTCCCCATCCCGCAGCACGAGGAAGTGGCGCAGGTGCTCCGGCGTCAGGTCGTCGTGCGGCAGCGCCGCGTCGGAAAGCAGGTGGACGACGGCGGGAAAGTCGGAGGCGCGGGCAGGTTCGACGGTCATGGAAGCGCGGGTGCGAAGGTGCGGCCCATCAAAGGTAACGCGCGGAGTTCCGCGGGAGAACACCCGGGCTCAGCGTCCGGCCACCCGGCGCCGGGCCAGGAGCAGCGTCGCGGGCCCGTCCTGCCCCGCAAAGCGTCCGCTGAGGCGCAGCTGGTCTCCCCGCAGCGTGTAGCTGCCTTCGAAGACCCGGGGCCCCTTCCGAAGCCAGTCGCGGAACACCGAAACGGTGCGGCGCCGCGGATCGACCTCGAAGTGGTGCGTCTCGGAGCGCTCCGCGTAGCGAAAGACGGCCATGTACGGCCGGTTTCGCTCGAAGTACACCGCGCGCGGCGTCTTGCCCGCGGGGACGGCTCCGGACGCCTGCGCAACGTTCCACGCGCCGTCCAGCGGGGTAAGGACAACGTTGTTGTAGTTCGCCGTCCACCAGGTAAGGCCAAAGGCAAACGCCACCATCGCCGTGCAGACCGCCGCCTTGGCGCCGCGCACCCGCCATCCCCGCGCCGGGGCTGCCGCGCCGCGCTGCCGGGTCCACAACACCTCCACCAGCGCGTCCCAATGGGGATGCAGGAGCACCGCCAGACCCGCCAGCAACAGCACGGAGACGATCAGCGCACCCCGGGCGATGCCGTAGAAAACGTTGATGAGAACGATGTTCCCCACCACGGGCAGCAGGAACAGCGCACCCAGCAGGGTGGTGCGCCGGAACAGGAGCAGCGCCGCACCCCCGACCTGCGCCAGCGCCAGCAGGGTCCCGTACGCCCGCGAATACCCGAAGTAGTACCAGGTGAGCCAGAAGCCGCTCACCTCGCCCATCGGCCGGTCGAGCTCCGAATCCAGGACGGTGAACTGCGTGCCGTTCAGCTTGGCGAAGCCGTACACGAAGAGCGTGAGCGCCACCAGATAGCGCACGACCACGTGGGACTTTGGCATGGGACCTCCCGGTGCCGGGGGGAGAGGCGGCTGTGGCGGAGGAGTGCCGGGATGAATCGCGCCGGCAAGGACAAAACGTATGAGAGGGCCGGCCTCTGCCAGAGAAGCCGGCCCCATCACTCCATCACCCGTTCACCCCGTCACGGCTACCAGCGCGCCGGATTCCCGCGGACGTCGATGTGGATGAACGGGCCGTGCGCGCCGTTGTCGCGGTAGATGCCGGCGCCGCCGGTGAGCTCCGGGTGGCGGCGCTCGATGCGGTCCACGGCGCGCAGGATGACGCGGGCGTCCTCGGTGTCGCGGCGGCCGTCGCCGTTCAGGTCGTCCATGTAGCCGTCGCGGTCGTTGTCGATCCACACGTCGCTGGCGTCGCCGTAGGTGTGGCGGCTGAGCAGCGCGCGGCCGCCCTCGCCCACGCCCTGGTTGTTGTACGCCGGGGTGCGGAACCCGCTCATCACCGCCACGTGCTCGGCGCGGATTCCCATGGCGTTCAGCTCCTGGATCACCAGCTCAAGCTTGTCGATCAGCCGGAGGTCCAGCGCCAGGTACTTGGGCCACACGCTGAACTGGTCCTTGGTGAGGAAGTTGCGCAGGCGAAAGTGCTCGCTGACGGCCAGGTCCTGGTTCTGCGGGGTGACTTCGATGAAGCCGGCGGGGGGGGCGTACCGGTCGTAGCGGCCGGTGGTCTCCGTCTCGTAGTTGCCGATGCGGTAGCCGTTCAGGTAGCCGCCGCGCTTTTCGCTGAAGGGGACGCGGGTGATGACGGCCAGGTCGTGCACCTCCTGCGTGAACCCGGGGGCCCGCAGCCGCAGCCGCCAGATGCCGGCCTCGGACGGGGCGCGCAGGCCGTGCGTCAGCTGGCCCTCGCCCAGCAGCGAGCGGGTGGGCGTCCCGGCGAACGGCTCCCAGCGGTAGGCCACGTCTACCGGGTTGGGGTTCACGTCCACCCACTCCAGCGGCAGCTCCAGCGTCCGGTTGGGGTCGGTGACCACCGCGCGCAGCATTCCGCTCTTGCCGAACGCGCTGCTGGCCAGCCGCACCGCGGCGTCGCTGCCGTTCTCCATCACCCGCCCCGGCAGCACCACCGACGACCAGGTCAGGGGCGGCATGGCGTGGCTGGGAAGCCAGGCTCCCAGCGAGACGCCCGCGAGGGCGAGTGTGGCGGCGACGGCGGTGGCGCGGCGGACTGCGGGCATGAGGACTCCTGTGCTGTGCTGCGGACCGTGCAGAACTGCGGACAAACCGGGGCGCGCGACGGCGCCCGGAGCGATTTCGGGATCGAGCTGGGATCTTGGTTCAGCGGACCGGCGCCGGCGTGCAGCCGGTGCGTCTTGCGAACAGACGCGGGGTCCGGCAGGGCCGCGCGGCGCGATGGCCGAACGGCGGTTTTGAAAGCGGCGAAGTGGGTCCTGCGCCAAACGCGTGCAGCGCCGGGGTGGCGAAACACTCCGGGCGCGCTCTATTCTGGTACGTTCAACGGGGAACGAGGCCAAGATAGGCACGTTCCCGCGACCTTGTCAATGCAGTCATCTTCTTCCGCAACTGCAACATGACTGATGCGACGCACCCGCGCGTCTGCCTGCTGATCCTGGACGGCTGGGGGCTGCGCCCCGCCGCGCCCGACAACGCCGTTACGGAAGCCCGTGCGCCCACCTGGAAGCACCTGTGGGAAGAGGGCGATTATCCGCGTGCCCAGCTTGTGACGCACGGGCCCGCCGTGGGGTTGCCCGAGGGGCAGATGGGCAACTCCGAGGTGGGCCACATGAACCTGGGCGCGGGCCGCATCGTCATGCAGTCGCTGCAGCGCATCGCCACTTCCATCGAATCCGGCGAGTTCGCCCGCAACCCCGTCTTCGTCGACCTGCTCACCAGCGTCAAGGAGAACGGGGGGACATTGCACCTGATGGGGCTCATCGGCCCCGGCGGCGTCCATGCCGTGGACGAGCACCTGCTGGCGCTGGCGGAGCTCGCGGCCACGCACCGCATCCCCCACGTCCGCGTCCACGTCTTTCTCGATGGCCGCGACACGCCGCCCCGCTCCGCGCGCGACTACCTGACGGAGCTGTTCGGCCGCTGCGGCGGCGGGGACGGGTGCAAGGTGGCTACGATCATGGGCCGCTACTGGGCCATGGACCGCGACCGGCGCTGGGACCGCACCGAAAAGGCGTACCGCGCCATCGTCTACGGCGAGGGGCAGCCCGTGCGTGAGGCCGTGCAGGCCATCGCCGACGCGTACGCGCAGGGAGAGAGCGACGAGTTCGTGGAGCCGCGGGTGATGGTGGACGAGGAGGGCCGGCCGCTGGGGAGCGTACAGGACGGCGACGCGGTCATCTTCTTCAACTTTCGCTCGGACCGGGCGCGCCAGCTGTCCCGCGCCCTGGCCGCGGACGACTTTGACGGGTTCGACCGCGGCGCGGAGCGTCCCCGCATCCGCATGGCCACCATGACGCAATACGACGAGGACTTTCCCCTTCCCGTCGCCTTTCCGCCGCAGGAATTGAACGACAAGCTCTCCGACGTCCTCGCCGCGCGCGGGCTGCACAGCTTTCGCACGGCGGAGACGGAGAAGTACCCGCACGTCACCTACTTCTTCAACGGGGGGACGGAGGACCCGCCCGCGGGCGAGGACCGCCGCCTGGTCCCCTCGCCGCGCGTGCCGACGTACGACAAGCAGCCGGAGATGAGCGCGCCCGACGTCACCCAGGGCCTCGTCGACGCCATCCGCGCGGAGAAGTACGACGTGCTGGTCTGCAACTACGCCAACCCCGACATGGTGGGCCACACGGGGGTGATGGAGGCCGCGGTCGCCGCGGTGGAGGCGGTGGACGCGGGGGTGGGCCAGGTGCTGCAGGCGTGCCGCGACACGGGAACCACGCTGCTGGTGACGGCGGACCACGGCAACTGCGAGCAGATGTGGGACCCCACGACCAATGGCCCGCACACCGCGCACACCACCAACCCCGTCGGCATCATCCTCGTCGAGCCCGAGGGGCGCCGCACCGCCACCGGCCTGAACGACGGCGCCCTCTGCGACGTGGCGCCCACGATCCTGGGCCTGATCGGCGTCCCCCAGCCGGAGGCGATGACGGGGAAGGACCTGCGGG
>DASQBH010001536.1:0-4799 GCA_035635315.1 Longimicrobium sp. | reverse complement strand
ATCTGCCGCAGCTGCAGCGCCGTGGGGTTGTCCTGGTACGCCTCGGACGCCTTGGCGAAGAGCTTGGCGATCTCCACCTCGGCCTCGCCCAGGATGATGCGCGCCTGCTTCTCTCGCGCCGCCTGCGCCTCGCGCGACATGGCGTCCTGCAGCGAGGCGGGGATCACCACGTCGCGCATCTCCACCGAGTGCACGGTCACGCCCCACGGCGTGGTGCGCTCGTCGATCAGGGCCTGCAGCTCCTTCTCGATGTGCAGGCGCCCGCGCAGCAGCTCGGTGAGCGAGGTGCGGCCGATGATGTCGCGCAGCGCCGTCTGCGCCGCCCAGCTGACCGCCTGCACGTAGTCCTGCACCTCCAGCGCGGCCTTCTCGGGGTCGTAGACGGTCCAGAACAGCACCGCGTCCACGTTCACCGGCACGGCGTCGCTGGTGAGCGTCTGCTCGGCGGCGAACGGCGTGGTGACGGTGCGCTGGTCCACCCAGGCCGCCACCGTGTGGACGCCGGGGATCACCCAGAACACGCCGGGACCCTGCATCCCCACGTAGCGCCCGAACTTGAGGACCACGGCGCGCTCCCACTGGTTGGCGATCTTGGGCGAGAACATGGCCACCGCGCCGATGGCCGCCCCCACCAGCGCGGCCGCGATGCTCCCGGTTGCGGCGGCCGTGGCGATCCCCGCCGCGGTGGGGCCGGCCAGCGCCAGCGTGGCCAGCACGTTGCCGCGCGGCGCCTTGACCTCGGGGGTGACGATGCCCGCGCTGGACGTCTTGAAGGGAACCAGGTCGGTTGCCATGGGTGGAGCTCCTTGGGGTTACGGCGTGCGCCGGCTGTCCAGGTGGATGATGACGTCGTTCAGCGAGAACCCGAGCTCCGCCGCCTGGCGCAGGAAGGTGTCTTCCAGGGCGCACAGCTCGTCGTACAGCTCTTCGCGGCGAATGGCCTCGGGCGACGCCCTCACTACGATGCCCACCCCGCCCACGGTTTCGAGCACCCGCTGCCGCTCCAGCTCGGCGTAGGCGCGGGCGACGGCGTTGGCGCCCACGCGCAGGTCCACCGCCAGCTGCCGCACCGTGGGCATGGGCTGGCCGGCGCTCAGCAGCCCCGCACCCAGCGCCGAGCGCACGGTGCGGACGATCTGCGCCTCGGCGGGCGTGGGGTCGGACGGGTCGATGTGGAACATGCGGTCCGGATGCGGGCGTCGGTGTGCCTGAAGGGTTGCGGGGTGGGGGCGGGCGCGTCAAGGCGCCCGGCGGATTCCCCGCGGCGGCGCAGGTCCGCGGACCCGTCCGGAGCGCCCGGTCTCGGGCACCTCGGGAGTGCGGCACGCACCTGTTTCCTGCGAACGGCACAAGCCGTTTCTCGGCAACACGATACGTCGATGATCGGCATCAAATGAATGGCTCGCGGATTGCATCGCGCGCCGAGCCCCCGAGACCGCCTCCACGAACACGGAGGTCGTTGTCTCCCATGCGGTTAACTCGCGGCGGGAGGTGGCAGGATGTACGCGAGCGCAATCAGGCCGGCTCGATGGCTGTTGGGGGTGGTGGCGCTGGCCGCCGCCGCGGCGTGCACGGACGATCCCACGTCCGTCCCCGCCGCCGATGCGCGCGGCTCCACGCCGCGCCTGGCGATCCCGGCGGGGCCGTACACGCCGGGGCAGTCGTACACGGGGCGCAACGGCTACATCGAGTACATCGCGGGAAACACGCCGGTCATCTTCGCCGCGCCGCACGGCGGCTCGCTCACGCCCGCGGAGATCCCCGACCGCACCACCACGTCGTGCGACACCAGCACCATCGTCACCCAGGCGGACGCGAACACCGAGGCGCTGGTGCGCGAGATCCAGGCGGCGTTCTACGCGCAGACGGGCAAGTATCCGCACGTCATCATCAACAAGCTGTACCGCGGCAAGCTGGACCCCAACCGCTCCATGAGCACGGGCGCCTGCGGCGACGCGGAGGCGGAGATCGCCTGGGACGAGTACCACGACTTCATCAACGCGGCCAAATCGAAGGTATCCACCGACTTCGGACGCGGCTGGTACACCGACATCCACGGCCACGGGCACACCATCCAGCGGCTGGAGATCGGCTACCTGCTGGAGGCGAGCGACCTGCAGCAGACGGACGGCACGCTGGACGGCAGCACCTCGTACGAGAACGAGAGCTCGTTCCGCACCTTCTCCGCCGGCACCACGGTGTCGTTCAGCGGCCTGCTGCGGGGCGACGGCAGCCTGGGAACGCTGCTGGAGGCGGCGGGCTACCCCTCCGTCCCCAGCACCTCCACGCCCGCGCCGGGAACGTCGGACCCGTACTTTACGGGCGGCTACAGCCTGCAGCAGCACGGGTGCGCGGGCGGCGGCAACATCTGCGGGCTGCAGATCGAGCACAACTACACGGGCGTGCGCGACAACGCCACCAACCGCGCCGCCTACGCGGCGGCCCTGGTGCGGGTGTACGAGACGTACCTGGCGCAGAACTTCAGCTTCGGCCTGGGCACGGGCGCGCACGACATCATGGTGGACAACGACAACGCCAACAACGACACCACGCGCGCAAAGTTCACCTGGACCAGCAGCTGGGCGCTCAACTCGCAGCAGACGGACAAGCACCTGAACAGCTACCGCCTGGCCGACGGCGCGGGGCCCACAAACGACGGCGCGGCGTTCAAGTTCTACATCAGCTCGCCGGGCACCTACAAGGTGTATGCATGGTGGACGGACGCCGACTCCCGCACCACCAGCGCGTCGTACCGCGTGTTCGAGCTGGACGGCGGCACCATGCTGGACGACCTGACGGTGAACCAGCAGACGGACGGCGGGCAGTGGAACCTGCTGGGGACGTACACCTTTGGCCAGGTGGGCTGGGGCAAGGTGCTGATGTCGCGGTCGCTGGCCGGCGCGGGAAAGATCTCCGCGGACGCCATCCGGGTCGTAAAGCAGTAGCGAAGGGCCGGGCTCACGCGGGGCGCGGAGAGAACATCTCTCCGCGCCTCCCGCGTTCCGGCGTCATACCGAACCCGGAAAAACACCTGTCATTCTGGTTCTGAGGGAGCGCGCGCCCCGGGGCGCGGGTGTCACGCTGATCGGTGCAGCGCGACCGAAAGAATCTCCCTCCCTTTCGCGCGGAAACCCTTACCCGGGCAACGCCCCGCCAACAGCTTGCGAGGGCCAAGAGTCTGCCGCCCAGCATAAAGATTCTTCGGTCGGCGCCAAGCTTTCAGGTGAAAGAGAGCGTCGCGCGGCGCCTCCCTCAGAATGACAGTTGAGCCAGATTCGGTATCAGGGGATGATCTCGCCCTCCGCCGGCCGGCGGCCCGTCGCGGCCCAGGCGCGCAGGGCGTCGAAGGCGGCGCCCACCTGCGCGGGGGTGAAGTTGCAGTGGCCGTCGGCGACCACGTACGCGGCGGCGAAGCGCTCTTCCGTCCCGGCGAGCTGGGCGAGGGTGCGGTAGCGGTCCAGCTGCTCCGGCGGCACCGTGGCGTCGTAGGTGGTGTGGACGGCGAACACCGGGTCGGCGATGCGGCCGGTGGGCGTGTAGCGCGAGCGCAGGTACTCGACGGCGGCGGGATCTGCGGCGTAGCGGCGGACGCCGCGGGCGCTGGCGGTGTCGCTGCCCAGGCCGCGGTACACGGTACCGCGGTTGTCGAACGGGTTGCCGCCGGCGCGCGCCTCCATCTCCCGAAGGATGGTGGCGAAGAACCAGACCAGCCCCGGGACGCTGCGCGGATGCAGCGCGTACCGCCGCGCCAGCGCCTCCGCCCGCTCCGGGTCCGCGCGCACAGCGGCGACGATGGAGTCCCGCTCCGGCGCCGGCGCGGCGGGGAGGTCGACAAGGCCGCGCGGCGAGCGGGTAAGCACGCCGGGATACAGGTAGTCGAAGGAGACGAGCAGGTCGAACACCGTCCGCATCCACTCCAGCGAGGGGGAGAGGATGCCGCAGAGCGGGAGCGCGCCGTCGTATTCCGCCGGCTGGCCCTCGATGGTGGCGATGGTGATCAGCCCGCCCATGGAGTTGCCGGTGACGAAGGTGCTGTCCGGCCGGCCGTAGCGGCGGATGAAGTGGCTGCGCAGCGCCTCGGTGTCGTCGATCCCCTCGCGCACGGCCCACCCCTGCGCGCGGTACCACGACTGCGCGAACGCGAACCCGCGCGAGGTGAACGCCTCGCGGAAGTGCGCGTGGCGCGGCGCCAGCGGCTCGAACGGCGTGCCGACGATCTCGTAGCCGTGCGTGTACATCACCAGCCCGCCGTTCCACCCCGCCGGGACGTCGATGCGGTACGGCGCGCCGCCGATGCTCCCCGTGTCGGCGACGGGCAGGGCGAAGCGGGACGGGGCGGCGGCGGGCGGGGCGGATGCGCACGCGGCGCAGAGCGCGGTGAGCGCGGCGAGCAGGCGGTGGGAGGGCATGGCGGCGGGATGCGGGGCGGCGTGGATGCGGGCGCGGGAGGATAGCGCGCCGCCCGGGCGCGGGGCAATCCGCCTATTCCGGGTGGTCGTCCCCCAGCGCCAGGGTGCGCAGGGCGGCGCGGCGGCGGATCTCCATGGGCGCGTTGTCCAGCGCCTCGATCCCCTCCATGGTGAACCCGTCCGCGGGATCGAACCCCAGGCTGGCCATCAGCTCGCGGATGTAGTCCTCCTCCAGGCCGCGGTCGCGGATGCGCTGCCCGATCTCGTCGTCCGTCAGCATGTCACGTTCTCCGGCGTCGTCAGTTGGATTCTGCCGTACACCGCGGGTTTCGCGCCGTGCCGCGGAACACGGTGAACGGGTGAACGGGTGAACGGGTGAACGGGTGAGCG
>DASQBH010001535.1:0-3375 GCA_035635315.1 Longimicrobium sp. | reverse complement strand
GTCCACGTGGATCGGCAGGTTGGTCTCGCGGGCGATCAGCGTGTCCAGCCCGCGGATGAGCGCGCCGCCGCCCGTCATCACGATCCCGCGGTCCACGATGTCGCTGGCCAGCTCCGGCGGCGTGATCTCCAGCGCCCGGCGCACGGCCTCGACGATGGCCTGGATGGGCTCCTGGATGCACTCGCGGATCTCCTGGCTGTGCACCCGCACCGTCTTGGGGATGCCGCTCACCAGGTCCCGGCCCTTGACGTCCATCTCGCGCTCGTCGCCCGTGCTGTAGGCGCTGCCGATCTGGATCTTCACCGCCTCGGCCGTGGCCTCGCCGATCATCAGGTTGTAGTTCTTGCGCATGAAGGTGACGATGGCGTTGTCGATCTCGTCGCCCCCCACGCGGATGCTCGTGTCGCAGACGATGCCGGAGAGCGCGATGACGGCGATTTCCGTGGTCCCGCCCCCGATGTCGATGACCATGTTGCCCGTGGGCGTCTCCACCGGCAGCCCCACGCCGATGGCGGCCGCCATGGGCTCGGCCACCATGTAGACCTCCTTGGCGCCCGCGGCCGACGCGCTCTGCCGCACCGCGCGCCGCTCCAGCTCGGTGATGCCGCTGGGCACGCCGACGACCACGGTGGGCTTGAGCTTGAGGAACCGCTTGCTGGTCACCGTCTCCAGGAAGTAGCGGAGCATGATCTCCGTCACGTCCACGTCGGCGATCACCCCGTCCTTGAGGGGGCGCACCGCGGTGATCCCCTCGGGGGTGCGGCCCAGCATGCGCTTGGCCTCCAGCCCGATCCCCTTGATCTTGTTGGTGGCCTTCTCCATGGCCACCACCGAGGGCTCGTTCAGGACGATTCCCTCGCCCTTCACGTAGACCAGGGTGTTGGCGGTACCCAGGTCCACGGCGATGTCGTTGACCGGGATGAAGCTGCCCGAGCGAAACCAGCGAAAGGCCATGTCGTCCGTCTGAGCTTTCTCGCCGGGGCCGGTGCGGCCTCCGGACGCCTCGGGCAGGACTGGCTGCCCGTGTCGGTTGCGAGGTGGGGTTGCCGAAAGTTGGCAAAGCTAGGCCGCCCCACGAACATACGCAACCCGAACGCCCGTGCCCCCGCCCTCGGCCGCCGCGTGCAGATGCAGGCGGCATGCCGGGGGTGGGCGGGTGTTTCCGGAAGCGTGGCGCGTGGAAGGGAGTGTAGAATCTGCTACAGTTTCACATTTACGCAAGTGCACGCCAGCGGCAGCCCTGCGCCAGGACCTCCAGAGGGCGGTCCACGCCAGCAAACACTGGATTCCAACCCTCCGCGCGGCCTTGGCATCGCCCGGCTGCTTCTTGCTGCTACGGCGCCAGAGGGGCTTGCATCAAACTTTCTGTCGGGTTTAGAATGCATGCACACCGCACCGACTCACCCGCACCGGGAGCACGTCATGACCAAGCTGCGGCTGAACCTGGACGACCTGTCGGTCGAGACCTTTCACACCGCCACCCGCGAGCAGGCGCGGAGGGGAACCGTCGCCGCGCACGGGGAGCAGACAGTAAAGACGCTCTGCGCCTCGCTGCTCGCCTCCAACCCCACGTGCTGTCCCTGCACGCCGATGATCTGACCGCGGCGCCATAGCCGCCTTTCGTGCCCGACCGCCTTTCGGTCGGGCACGCCGTTCCCCCACCGGAGCCCCACCCATGAAGAAGCTGAAGCTGCAGGCCGAAGAGCTGAAGGTGGAGTCGTTTCCCACCAGCCACGTGGACGTGCAGTTCGGAACGGTCGAGGGGCAGGAGCTGGCGTCCGCGCCCGCGTACCTCGTCTGCCCCCTGGTGATCCGCACCAAGCCGACGGACTGCCCCTGCACGCCCTGATCCGGCGCGCGCGGCGCAGCCGCCAACCCGCCCGGCCGCTCCCGGCCCGGCACCCCTAATCCCCCGGAGATCGGACGAACCATGAAGAAGCTGAAGCTGCAGGTCCACGAGCTGACGGTGGAGTCGTTCCCCATCAGCGAGACCGAAGGCCAGATCGGTACCGTCGAAGCGCAGGAGATGAAGCCTACCCGCATGACGTACGACTGTCCCTGCACGCCGATGATCTGACGCGGGCGGGAGGGACGGCGGCGATTCTCCTCATCATCCACTTCGGAGGAAGCGATGAAGAAGCTCAGGCTGGACGTCGACGGGCTGGCGGTGGAGTCGTTCGCCGCCGGTGACGCAAACGGGCCCATGGGTACGGTGCCGGCGAACGAGTTCTTCGCGACCCGTCCGCAGGCGTGCGATCCCTTCAGCCTGCCGCCGCGCTGCTCCTGAACCCACGCAGCACGACGGATGACGACGGGCCCGGCGGAATCGCTTCCGCCGGGCCCGTTTCTCGTGTCGATGCCGCCGATCCAGAGCAATCCCAGGGAACAGACTGGAGGTACAGAGGAACAGACAACAGCCGGAGGAACAGAGAAAACCCAATCTTCCTCTGTTCCTCCGGCTGTTGTCTGTTCCTCTGTACCCTCGATGTTTTCTCAGCTACGCACGTGGCGCGCTCTTTCAGGAGACGGATCAGCGCCCCGTGGAGCCAAAGCCGCCGGCGCCGCGGCCGGAATCGCTCAGCTCCGTCGCCTCTTCCACCTCCGGCGCCACGAAGCGCGCGAACACCAGCTGCGCGATGCGCATCCCCCGGGGGATCGGCACGGGCTCGGCGCCGGCGTTCCAGACGATCACCTTCAGCTCGCCGCGGTAGTCGGGGTCGATGGTGGCGGGGGAATTCGGCAGGGTGATGCCGTGCTTCAGCGCGAGGCCGGAGCGCGGGCGCACCTGGCACTCCACGTCCGCGGGCAGCTCCATCGCCAGCCCCGTGGCGACCAGCCGCCGCTCCCCCGCCTGCAGCACGAAGTCCGGCTCCGCCGACGCCACGTCGTACCCCGCCGAGCCGGGCGTCTGCCGCGCGGGGAGCGGCAGGTCGGGGTTGTGCTCCAGCCGCCGGAAGCGCACGCGATCCGCCGCCATCAGAACCTCGCGTCGTTCTTGCGGCGCTCCCACTCGTCCGCATCGGGCGTGGTGTACGTGAGCATGGGGCCTTCCGCGCCGGGAAGCATGGTGAGGATGATGCGCGCGCCGTTGGCGGGATCGGTCCAGGCCTTCATGGTTCCGCCGCGGCTGGCCAGCGCCGCCCCGCAGGCGTCGTTCCCCACCTCGCCCACCGTGCGCTCCTCCGCCTGCAGCTCCGGGTAGCGGCGGCTGACCACGTTTTCCAGGAGCCGGAATGCGATGCCGCAGTCCGCGGCGCCCTGCACCGGCGCCATGTAGCCGCCCCGGATGAGCCCCATGCGCGGGTGGACGAAGAAGACCGCCACTACCTCGCGCCCCAGCACGCGGTCGTCGTACAGGAGCGCCGCCACTCCCTC
>DASQBH010001534.1:0-2236 GCA_035635315.1 Longimicrobium sp. | reverse complement strand
GCGTGGCGTTTCCGCAGCCGCGGGGATTTCGCATACTCACGCACTCACGCACTCACGCACTCACGCACTCACGCACTCACGCACTCACGCACTCTCTGCCCTTGCGTCGGCACCGGTCCTGCGAACAGATTGGGCGGCTTTTCCCGAAGTGCATCCCCCGGCTATTGAACACGTGGAATGAGCAGGACTTCCAAGCGTAGCGCCGCCGGGCCCGACACGCCCAGCGTGACCCCCGTGTTTCCCCTCATCCTGCTGGAGACCATGCGTGACATGGACAAGCCGGACGAGGTGCTGGAGGGGGAGAACCTGGCCGTAAGCATGCCCCGGCGCCTGGGGCTGAGCGACGTGGTGTACCTGCAGATCCACAAGTTCCGCGAAGAGACCAAGAAAAAGCGGCTGCAGACGCCCGCGGTGGTCGAGGACCTGATCCGCCTGGTCATTCGCCGCCCCGACGCCGACGAGATCTTCGAAGAGGCGGGGCGCCGCGTGGCGCGGCATGCGTGGGGCGAAAAGTCGGGCGCGTCGCGGCGGTGGGTGCGGCTCCTTCCCTCCGGGATGCGCCTTCGCGCCGCCGCGCGTGGTACCCGACGGGTGATGAGCGAGATGGCGGGGAGCGCGGAGCTGGACGTGCAGGCGCGTCCGCTGCTGGTGCGCCTGCGCGGCTCGCTGACCAGCAGCGCGGACCCTGGTGGGGCGGCGTGCGCGTTCTACACGGGCGTCATCTCGGAGATGATGACGCAGTACACGGGGCGCCCGCACACCGCGCAGCACCCCCGCTGCCACGCCCGCCGCGCCGAAGCCTGCGAGTGGACGGCGCTGGTCGCCAGCTGAGTTTTCGCGCACTCCCCCAGGAAAAGACGGGGGGTACAGAGGAACAGACAAAAGCCAGAGGAACAGAGGGAGATCGGTTTCCTCTGCATCTCTGGCTTTTGTCTGTTCCTCTGTACCCTTACGCCGTTTGCCGTTGCGGAGTCAGTCGTCGTCTGGAGGCTCGCAGACCTCGTTGAGCTCGTCCACGCCGGCCTCGCGAAAGAGCTTGCGGCGCACACGGCGGTCGTAGAGCGCCCACTTCAGGTCCTGCCCCACGGGATCGTCCTCGTCGCCCTTGAGGAACCCCAGCTCGATCTCGAACCCGCCCGCGCGGCTGCGCCCCCCACCGTACGGGCGGCCGCGCAGGTCGTCGCCCAGCGCGTCGCGCAGAAAGGCATCCACCTGCATGGTGGAGCTCAGCGTCCGCAGGCTTCCCGTCACCACCTCGCGCCCGTCCTCCTCGCCCAGCAGGCCGTAGACGATGGAGGTGTGCACGTTCTCCTCCGTCAGCAGAAAGTCCGCGGCCACGGGGATGGCGTCGCGGTCTGCCCAGCGCACGTATCCCACCCCGGCGATGGAAAAGCCGTTGCGCACCGTGCGGCTGTGCAGCGCACGCTCGATTACCCGCAGCGTGCCGCGCGACTTCTGCACGCACAGCACCTTCTCCAGCAGGTCCGCGTCGATGAACCGGCTCAGGTACGCCGCCGCGCGGTACTCCGGCGGCCGCGCGCGCACAAAGCCGTCGGTCTCACTGTGCAGCCCGTGCATCAGCGCCGTCGCCAGGCGCTCGTGCTGCTCGTTCCCCGCCTCCAGCGTGAGCAGCGCGCCGCTGGACAGGTACTCGGCGAACATCGTGGCCGCCGCCCCCATGGGACGCACGTCGCTGAAGATGGGGTCCAGCACGTCGTCGGGATCGTGGTGGTCCACCACGGCCAGCGTGGGCACCCCCGCCGCCTTCAGCAGGTCGGTCAGGTGCGTGGTCGCGCCCTGGTTGTCGACGAACACCGCGGCGGAGAACGTGCCCAGGTCCATCGCGGGCTCGTACTCGCGGACGGGGATCTCCAGCAGGTTCACCAGCGCGCGGTTCTCGGCGTGGCTGATCTGCCCGTCGTACACCAGCTCCGCGTCGATGTCGAAGCGCCGGGCGATCTCGCGGTACGCCATGCCGCACGAGATGGCGTCGGGGTCGGGAAAGTCCTGCAGCGCCACGATGTGCCGCTCGCCGCGCCGCGACTCCAGCAGCCGCGCCAGCTCCGCCGCGCGGGTGGCGCTGGTCTCCTGCGTCGTCGGCGGCTGCGGCTCCACGACGGGCGCACGCCGATCGACGGCCACCTCCAGCGCCTGGCCCGCTTCCCCGTTCTGCGACATCCTGTGACGCCTCCGTTGTGAGATCCGGACAGCGTTGTTGGAAGGGGCGTGCCACGGG
>DASQBH010001533.1:0-4424 GCA_035635315.1 Longimicrobium sp. | reverse complement strand
GGGGACCTCCGGCTCGTTGGCGGCGCCCTTCTTCTCGCCCTCCTTGGCGGGGCTGTCTCCGCCGCCGCAGGCAGCCAGCAGGGCCAGCGCCAGCAGGGATGCGTGCTGCTTGATCTTCATGGCTTTCGGTCGGTGCGTCGGGAACCGGCGGTGCGCCGGGCGTGCCGGTGAAACACGGGAACGAGCCCCGCCGCGCGGGGCCCATCCCTCGATGTACCTGCTTGCGGCGCCGCCAGTTCCGTCAGCGCTGCCGGTTCTGCGGGATCCACCAGTCCCGGATGTTTACGATCTTGCTGCGCGCGTCGGTCACCACGCCGCGCGGGCGCGGGCCCACCCCGGCCATGTCCTCGAACCAGTACAGGAAGGTGATGGGCTGGTCCTGGTGCAGCACCTGGGCGTACTGCGCCCAGATCCCCTTGGCCTGCGCAGCGTCGGTGGTGCGCAGCCCCTGCTCCATCAGCGCGTCCGCCCGCGGGTTGCAGTAGCCGGTGCGGTTGGCGGAGTTCTTTACCCGCGCCTGCGCGCAGCTGAACAGGGGCGAGGGATCCACCTTGAACGTGTCCAGCGTCCAGTTGGCGAGCACGGCGTCGTACTCTCGCGCCTTGTAGCGCTGCAGCATGGACTGGAACTCCTGCGGCTGGATCTGCACGTCCACCCCCACCTGCCGCAGTTGCCGCTGCATGACCTGCGCGATGTCGGCGTGCAGGCGGTTGCTGGAGTTGATGGTAAGCGTAAAGCGCAGCGGCTGCCCGCCCTTTTCGGCGATGCCGTCGCCGTTGGCATCCGCGTAGCCGGCCTGCTGCAGGAGCGCCTTGGCCCCGTTGGGGTCGTACGCCAGGGGCGCCAGCTCGGTGTACATGGGGCTCCAGGGCGGGATCATCCCGCTGGCCGGAACGCCGAACCCCTGCAGCAGGCCGTCGATGATCTGCTGCCGGTTGATGGCCATGGTCATCGCCCGGCGCACGCGCGCGTCGGCAAAGAGCGGACGCGTGTTGTTCCAGGCGAAGAAGGTGAACTCGCGCGACGGGTAGTGCCGCAGCTCCACCCCGTTCTGGTTGCGGATCTGCGCGGCCTGGTCGGGGAGCAGGGTGTAGCCGATCAGGTCGGCCGTCCCGTTGATGAGCTCCGTCACCATGGTGGTCGCCTCGGGGACCACGCGAAAGACCACGCGGTCCAGGTTGGGGCGGCCCCCCAGCGGGGCGGGAAACTGCAGGTTGGCCTCGAAGGTGGCCGACTGGCCGGCGCGCCACTCCACGAACTTGAACGGGCCGCTCCCCACCGGGTTGCGGTTGTAGGGGTGCCGCGACAGCTCCGCGGCCGGCACCGTCCCCAGCAGGTGTTTGGGGAGCGGCGGCCACCAGAAGCCGTCCAGCGCCTGGGCGTGCGGGGCCACGAACGTAAAGCGGACGGTGTGCGGGTCCACCACGGTGGCCTCGCGCACCATGTTCATGTACGCGGAGCCCAGCAGCGACGCCGTGGCCGAGTCCTTGGCCAGGTCAAAGGTGAACTTCACGTCCTCGGCGGTGACGGGCTTGCCGTCGTGCCAGGTGACGTCTTTCCGCAGGAAGAAAGTGACCGAGCTGTCGGCCAGCTCCCACCGCTCCGCCAGCCAGGGGACGGGCTGCAGCTTTTCGTCGTACTGGATGAGGGGGGTGAACAGCATGTGCTTGACCACGTCGTCCGTGGTCAGGTGCGTGTTGGTGACGGGGTTGAAGGCCTGAAAGTCCGCCAGCACCGCGATCACCGACGTCCCCCCCTCCACGGGAGTGCCGCCGCCCTTTTCGTCCCTGGCGTCGCCGCCCCCCCCGCCACCCCCCCCGCACGCGGCGAGCGACACGGCAAAGATGGCCGCCAGCAGGCGCCCGGTGATGGATGCGTTCATTCCTCCCCCTCCCACGTCATCGGTCCGTTCCCGCCGGCTGCACGGCTGCCGGCCCCCAGGGGGCGCTCAACGATGCCAAGTCCATGCCGGGTCTTCGTACCGCGCCCGGTGGGCCTTCGCGCGCTCCTCCTCCACCTCTCCCAGCCGACCCCGCTCCACCCCCACGCCGAACGTCTCCCGCCACCCCTCCGCCAGCGCATCCACCAACTCTTCCCACGCCGGCTCGCGCCCCAGCAGCGCCGCCAGCGTGGCCGGTGCCTCCGCCGCGGCGACGACCTGGCCGGGGAGCATGAGCCCCGGGACGGCGGACTGGTCGTCGTGCACCGGCAGGGAGCCGTGCTGCAGCATCACCCCCCGCTCCCGCCGCTGCGCGCTCCCCACCAGCTTGCGCCCGCCGGCGGTGACCTCGCCCTCCACCGGCTGCTCGAAGCAGGGGGCCAGGGACGGGACCGGCGCGCGGTCCTGGCCGGCGGGGTGCAGCCGCGCATCCACCCCCAGGCAGCGCAGCCCGGCGACCAGGGCGCGGTTGATGGCCGCGTACGCCTGCCGCAGCGTGCCGAGCGCATCTTCCCGCGCGGCGACGGAATAGGTGAGCTCGCGGTGGTGCAGCACGGCGCGCCCGCCGGTGGGCCTGCGCACCACGTCGATGCCCCGGCGGCGGATCTCGTCCCGGTCGTAGCCCGTGGACGGCTGGTTGCGGCCCAGCGACAGGCAGGGCGGGCTCCAGCGGTACACGCGCAGCACGGGGGGGCCGCCCTCGCGCACGCTGTCGGCCAGCGCCTCGTCCACGGCCATGTTCCACGCGCCGGGCGCGGGCGGCGTGTCCAGCAGGCGCCAGCGGTCGCGTTCCGCCGCCGCGGGGTGTGAATGCATGTGGACCCGAGAGTAGAGCGCGGACCGTGCGCCCGTCAAGGTGAGGGCTGGCCTGATAGCAGGTGCGGTGGCGGATTTGGAGGCGGAAGGATGCGCATGAACAGGAATCGAGCTGCGTCCGACGCGCCCCCCTCCCCGGCCCTCCTCCACAACCTGCGTGGGGGAGGGAGAACGCGTCCGCGGTCCCCGTCCGCTTCGACCGGCGCGGAAGAGGCCGACGGTAGATTCCTCAGTCGCGCGACGGGTCCGCGGTGAAAGATGGTTCGGCGCGGCGCTCCTTCGGAATGACAGACGGTCGTCGCGCGCGCCCGTTGCGGACGCGCAGGTGCGTGGAACGCCGCACGCGGCCGGGCCGCCGAGTCCGCGCAGGCAGACTTTGCGTTTTTCCAGCGGCGAATTCATTCGCTCCGCGGGCGGACGGCAGGCGGCCTGCCTCGCTACCCCCCGAAAAACTGCGCGAAGGTGTAGATCAGCAGCCCCACCAGGCCGCCCACCAGGGTGCCGTTGATGCGGATGTACTGCAGGTCGCGGCCGATCTGCAGCTCGATCTTCTGCGTGGTGTCTTCCGGGTCCCAGGCGGAGACGGTGGTCTCGATGAGCGCCGCCACCTCGTGCCGGTACTGGTCCACCACGTACAGCACCGCCTGCTCCACCCACCCGTTCACCTTCTCCAGCAGCTCCTCGTCGTCCTGCAGCGACGCGCCGAAGCGGGTGACGGCGTGCCCCACGCGGCGGCGGAACTCGCTCTGCGGGTCGGCGCTGTGGCGCAGCACGGAACCCTTCACATCCGCCCAGAGCGAGCCGGAGTACTCGCGCACCGCGGGGTGCCGCAGCACTTCCTCCTTCAGCTCCTCGCCGCGGGCGATCATCTCCGGCGAGCTGCGCAGCCGCTCCACGAACTCCGCCACGGCCTCGTTGAAGCGATGGCGCAGCGGGTGGTCGGGGTCGCTGGTCACCTCGTGCAGCGTCTTTTCCACGCTGCGCACCAGCTTGAGGTAGATCTGCTCGTCCACCGCCTGTGGCATCCACCACGGCGTCTCGCGGCTGATCTTGGCCCGCAGCGCCTCGCGGTTCTCGTCGAACAGCCGCTCGAACAGGCGGATGGCGCTGTCCAGCAGCTCCTGGTGCCGGTTCTCAGCCGTCACCAGCGAGAGCACCTTCCCCATCAGCGGCGCCACCTGCGTCTTGCGCACGCGGCTGACGACGCTGCTCTCGATGATCTCCTGGATCTCCTCGTCGCGCAGCACCTGGACCAGGCCGCTCACGCCGGCCGCGGCGTGCTTGCCCACCGTGTCGCCGTGCTCGGGGTTCGCCAGCCACGCCGCCAGCTTCTTCGCGACGTTTGCGGAGCGGATGCGGGCGACGATGACGGGGGGCGACAGGAAGTTGTTCTGGACGAAGTTGCCCAGGCTGATGCCGATGCGGTCCTTGCGGCTGGGGATGATGGCCGTGTGCGGGATGGGGATCCCCAGCGGGTAGCGGAACAGCGCCGTCACGGCGAACCAGTCGGCGATGGCGCCCACCATGGCGGCCTCGGCCGTGGCGCGCACGTAGCCCAGCCCCGGCCAGCGGTGCTCCAGGATGCTGGTGACGATGAACACCAGCGTCGCGAAGACCAGCAGCCCCGTGGCGAGGCGCTTCATCTTGATGAGCCGCGTGCGCTTTTCTT
>DASQBH010001532.1:0-5171 GCA_035635315.1 Longimicrobium sp. | reverse complement strand
GGGAGGCGGAGGCGCTGGTGGAGTGCGTGCTTCCGCCCGTGCGCCTGGCGGTGTTCGGCGGCGGCCCCGACGTGGACGCGGTGGTGCGGCAGGGCGCCGCCATCGGCTGGCACGTGGCCGTGGTGGGGGCGCGCGCCGCGGACGAGCTGCGCGCCACGTTTCCCGCGGCCGCGGAGTGGGTGCCGCTGGTGCACGCCGAGCAGGTGGGGCAGCGCGTGCGCCTGACCGCGCGCACCGCCGCCGTGGTGATGACGCACAACTACGTCCGCGACCGCGCGCTGGTGGAGGGGCTGCTGCGCTCCCCCGCGCCGTACGTGGGCGTCATCGGCAGCCGGCAGCGCTTTCGCGACCTGCTGCGCGACCTGGCGCGGTGCGAGACGCCGCCCACGTCCGCGCGGGGGCGCCTGTTCGGCCCGGCGGGGCTGGACCTGGGCGCCGAGACGCCCGAGGAGATCGCCCTGGCCGTGGTGGCCGAGGCGCACGCCGTGCTCGCCGGCCGCTCCGCCCGCCCGCTGCGCCGTCCGCAGCGCACCCGGCCCGCCGCCGTGGCGCGCTGAAGCGAAACCCGAAGCATCCGCGCCCCGCGAGCCGGGCGCAGGCAGTGGCCGTGCATTCCAGGCCGGACCGGGCCCGCCGGTCCGTGGCCCGCGTTTGATTCATCCGTCCATCACACCTCCGAGGACCCTGGCATGAGCAAGCTGACCTTCTGGCTGAACGGGCAGGAAACCACCATCGACCAGCCGTCCACCGCGACCATGCTGATCGACTACCTCCGTTCGCCCGAGGTGGGGCTCTCGGGGCCCAAGAAGCCGTGCGGGCAGGGCGGATGCGGCGGCTGCACTGTGATCCTGTCGGACTGGGACACGGAGGAGGACAGGCCCCACCACCGTGCCATCAACGCCTGCCTGCACCCGCTGGTGGCGCTCAACGGGCAGGTGGTGACCACGGTGGAGGGGACGGGATCCACCAAGGCCGCGGCGCCGCGGTTCCTGAGCCACGTCCCCAGCTACTTTCGCAGCGCCATGCCGGCCGAGGAGGAACTACCCCCCGCGGTGGCCGAGGCGCAGGAGGCCGCGGCGGCCAAGAACGACGCCCGGGTGCAGGAGGCCGACGCGGCGCCGCTCCCTGCCGCCGCCCCCGGAAAGAACCTGGAGGAGGACGCGCCCGACTGGGGGATGAACCCGGTGGCGTACCGGCTGGCGCTGAACAACGGCTCGCAGTGCGGCTACTGCTCCGTGGGGTTCGTGATGAACATGTCGGACTTCTTCGTCAACAACCCCAACGCCACCCAGCGCGAGATCGAGGACGCGATGGACGGCAACCTGTGCCGCTGCACGGGCTACCGCCCCATCCTGACGGGGATGAAGACGTTCGCCTCCAACTGGACGGAGGAGGACGAGGAGAACCGGATGAAGTGCAAGCTGGACCCCGGCCAGCGGGTTCAGCTTCCCTCGGACGTGGTGGCCATCCCCTTTCCCCCCGCGGCCCGCGCCACGCCGCAGCCCCTGTCGCTGGACGACGGCGGGCGCGCCTGGCTGGCGCCCACCTCGCTGGACGAGCTGCTGGGGATCATGCGCGAGCACGACCCCGCCACCACCTTCCTGAACCTGGCCAACACCGGCTACGGCATCTACCCGGCGGAGTACGACCGCGCGCGGACCCTGGTGGACCTGAGCTTCATCCCCGAACTGGGCGAGCCGCCCCGGATGGACGGCGACGTGATGCGCGTCCCCGCCGCCACCAGCTACACCGACCTCATCGCCGTGCTGGGCGAAGAGGCGTGGGCCCCGCGGCCCCACCAGGACGTGGAGACCACGGCCTTTGGCGCCCTGCGCTTCATGGCCCGGCGCACGGCGGGGCGCATCGTGCGCAACGCCGCGTCGCTAGGCGGCAACACCATGCTCGTCCTCAAGCACATCGCCAGCGGCACCGGCGCGCCCTTTCCCAGCGACGCGCTGACCGCCCTGGCCGCCGTGGGCGCGGAGATCGAGTACCTGGAGACGGAGTCCGAAGGCCCCCTGCGCGCCTCCGTCACGAAGCTGGTGGAGCGCGTGGTGAAGGATCCAGGGCTGGCGCACCGGCTGGTCATCGTGGCCTACCACATTCCCCGCGGCGGCGCGGACGACGTGGTGCTGGCGCAGAAGGTGGCCATGCGCGAGGTGAACTCGCACTCGCTGGTGAACGCCACCACCCGCCTGGCCATCGGGAGCGACCGCACGGTCCGCGAGGCGGAGCTGGTGTTCGGCAACATCGCCCCGTACCCCTGGCACGCCCGCGACACCGCGGCGCTGATGGTGGGGCAGACGCTTTGGCTGGAGGCGTTCCCCGCGCTGGCCAACCAGCTGATCGAGGAGGTGGAGGCGGAGCTGGACCGGTGGAAGGAACGGCACGCGGAGCTGCCGTACGACGGCCTTTCCCCCTCGTACCAGGTGCAGCTGGCGGTCAGCATGCTGTACAAGGCCATCGTCAACGCACTGGAGGTGCGCGGCGCCAAGGTGCCGCCCCCCATCCAGTCCGCCGGCGAGATCACCTGGGGACGCTGGCCGGTGAGCGAGGGGCGTCAGACCTCCGAGACGCTGGAGTTCCGCGCGCCCGTGGGGCAGTCGTACATCAAGCTCACCGCCATGGCGCAGGCCTCGGGCAAGATCCACTACACGCACGAGACCCCCATCACCCCCAAAACGGTGGAGGGCGTGTTCGTCCAGAGCCGCCGGGCGCTGGCCAACTTCACCCTGGGCCTGCCGGGGAAGAAGGCGCCGTCCAACGCCGAGGCGGGGCTGGCCGCGCTGCGCGCGCACCTGGCGGAGCGCTTTTCCGGCTTCGTGGCGCTGGTGGCCAGCGACGCGTTCAACCCCAGGAAGGGGATGATCAACTACCAGGGGATGGGCGGCGACCAGCCCATCTTCGCGGAGACGCAGGTGGAGTACGTGGGCCAATCCATCGCCCTGGCGGTGGGCCGCACCTTCGACGAGGCCAGGGAGATCGCGGAGTACGTGGAAGGCGGGTGCGTGCACTACACGGACGTCACCGTAAAGCCGGGCAACCCGGCGTGGTGGGCTCAGCCGGTGCTTTCCATCGACCAGGCCCTCGAGGTGGGGAGCATCTATCCCGACTGGCCCAAGACCGCGTCGTTCGTGGGGCACATCTGGCAGCTGACGCGGCCCGGCAGCCAGCTGCAGTGGGTTGAGGAGAAGGACCCGCTGGACAAGGAGCCGCGCGTGCGCCCCGGCACGGTGGACGGCGTCCCCGTCCAGATCGTGGAATCCACGCAGACGGTGGGCGGGCAGAAGCACTTCTACATGGAGACACAGGCCGCCATCGTCACGCCCACGGACAGCGACCACTACGACGCCGTCATCTCCACGCAGAGCCCCATGGAAATGCACCAGTCCATCGCCATGGCGCTGGGGCTGCAGTACAGCCAGATCACGGTGCGCGTCCCCTCGGTGGGCGGCGCGTTCGGGGGCAAGACGGGGATCTCGGGGTTCGTGGCCGCGGCCGCCGCGGTGGCCGCCCGGCAGACGCGGCTTCCCGTGCGCGTGGCGCTTACGCGCGAGCAGGACAGCGCCATGTTCGGCAAGCGGCACCCGTACTACGCCCAGTGGCAGATCGCCATCGACCCCGGAGAGGCGGACCCGGCGCGCAAGGGGATCATCCGCGGGCTGGTGAACCGCATGTGGGGCGACGGCGGCGCCTTCTACGACTGCTCGTTCATCGTCAGCGACTGCATCATGACGAGGGCCGACAACGCGTACCGCATCGACAACTGGCAGGCGCAGATCGACGTGTGCCGCACCAACACGGCGCCCAGCACCGCGATGCGCGCGTTCGGCGACATCCAGAGCAAGATCATGTTCGAGAGCGCCATCGAGGACGCGGCGTTCTCCATCGGCATGCGCCCGGAAGAGGTGCGCGGGCTCAACCTGTACCAGCGCGGCGACGTGACGCCCTTTGGCCAGTCGCAGCCGTACTGCTACATGAGCGACGTGTGGAAATACCTCAAGGACAAGTGCGGCTACGAGGCGCGGATGGCCGAGGTGCAGGCGTTCAACGCGGCCAACCGGTGGCGCAAGCGCGGGCTGGCCATGATCCCGGTGAAGTACGCCTCGGGGTACAACCTTACGATGCTGGAGCAGGCCGCGGCCGTGGCTTCGGTGTACAAGGCGGACGGCAGCGTGGTCATCAACCAGGGCGGGGTGGAGTCCGGGCAGGGGCTGCTCACGCAGGCGCAGCAGGTGGCGGCGTACGTGCTGAACCTGCCGATGGAAATGATCGACATCCGCGACCCCACCACCGCCGTGATCCCCAACCCCAGCAGCACCGGCGCCTCCACCGGCACCACCTACGCCGCCGAGGCCACCAAGCGGGTGTGCGAAAAGCTGCGGTCGCGGCTGACGGAGTTCGGCTACCAGCTGCTCAAGGAGCAGGGCGACGAGTGGTGCCGCAAGCAGGGGGTGGACTTCTGGAACTACGGCGTGGCGGGGTGGAGCACGGTGCTGCCGCCCAGCACCCCCGACGCCACCGGCAAGCTCATCTGGCAGAACCTGGTCTCGCACGCGTACAGCCAGCGCATCAGCCTGGTGGCCGCCATCACCGAGGCGCTGCCGGGGGGCGAGCAGCCGGCCACGGGGATCACCTTCAAGCCGGCGGACCTGCAGCCCAACATCCCGGGCTACGTGAGCAACGGGAAGGGGTCGGAAGAGGTGGACCAGTTCATGGGATTCACCTACTCGGCGGCGTGCTCGGTGGTGGAGGTGGACATCCTGACGGGCGAGGCCAAGGTCATTCGCTCGGACCTGGCGTACGACATCGGCTGGAGCCTGAACCCGGCGCTGGACGTGGGCCAGGTGGAGGGCGCGTTCGTGCAGGGCATCGGCTACCTGATGTCGGAAAAGCTGGAGGTGGAGCCCAGCGGCCCCGACGCCGGGCGGCTCAACACGCTGAACACCTGGGAGTACAAGATCCCGTCGACGACGAGCATCCCCCTGGAGTTCAACGTGCACCTGTTCCCGCGCTCGCTGGCCAAGGACGTGCCGGACAGCCCCTTCGAGCGCCCGTTCAGCAGCAAGGAGGTGGGCGAGCCCCCGCTGGTGCTTTCGGCCACCGTCTTCTTCGCCATCAAGGACGCCATCCGCGCCTCGCGCCTGGAGCGTGGGCTTGACCCCCTGTTC
>DASQBH010001531.1:0-5776 GCA_035635315.1 Longimicrobium sp. | reverse complement strand
GACGTCGCTCATCCAAAACGCGGCGGGGCGGCGGAGATGATCCGCCGCCCCGCCGTGCATCCACCGAAACCGCCGTTACTGCAGGCGGCCGCGGATGAGCTGGGCCTGCTCCAGGTGCTGGGCCACGCTGGCGCGGGTGGCGCGCATCATCGCCAGCATCTCGTCGGTCACGCCGCCCTGCGCGATCATGCGGTCCAAGGCGCTCAGGGCGTACCGGTGGCCGGCGATCTGCGCGTCCATGTAGGTGGCGTCGAACTGCGGGCCGCTCACGCCCTGCAGCACCTGCAGGTTGGTGGCGCCGGCCGTGGCCAGCGAGCGGCTGGCCGGGTGCTGCTGCAGCGCCGTCTGCATCCCCTGCAACTGCGCGGGGGTAAAGGCCGGCGCGGCGGCACCGTGCCCGGCGTGCGCGTCGCCGCCCGCGGGGCCGGCGGCGGGGGCGTGGTTCATCTGCCCCTCGAACAGCCCCGTGCCCTCGGCCGCGACGTGCGCCTCGCGGGTGTGGATGGCGCCGCCGTGCTCCGTCACCATCGTCGCCGCGAACGCCTTGACCTCGGCGTTGGCGGCGCGCTCCTGCGCCAGCGTGGACGTCTGCACCTCGCCCAGGTCCACCGCGCTCATGAACGCGTGCACCGTGCGGTCGTTCTCCTGCGGCGTCACCGTCTGCGCGGCGGCCGGCATCGCGGCCAGCGCGGCGGCAAACGCCAGGGTGCGTGCTCCAATCGTCATCCTCATTCCGGCTCCTGATCCTGCGTTCAATGCCTGGTCCGGGGTTCGTACGCCCCCGGCCTTCGATGGCCTGCACCCGTCTTTACGGGCCCAATGCCTTGAACGAACTTTCGCCCCGAATGCTGACGCGGCGCAAGTCGCAGTTCGTTTCGAGTTGGTTAATTCTGCTCCAATGCCAGGGCAGGTGGCGGTAGGGCGAAGATTTGGAGCGGTTCGGTCGCTACGAGCATCAGACAGTAGATTTCTCAGTCGGCGCCATGGTATCCGGTGAGGGGATGGTGCCGTGCGGCGCCTCCTTCGAAATGACAGACTCAGGCGCGACGGAGGAGTTTCTGCGGGGACCTGAGCGCGGAACGGGTCATCAGAAGCGAGCGTGGCGGCGAACACAGGGTCCACCGCCACGCCTTTTCATCCGACGGGTTGGCGGCTGAGCATGCCGCCGCGGGTGAGGTGAGCGAGTTCACCTCTTCACCCGCTCACCCGTTCACCTACAGCCGCGCGCGGATCTGCTCGGCGATCTGCAGGTGCGCGGCGACGGCGGTGCGCGTCTGCTGCAGCGTGCCGCGGATGTCGTCGCCCAGCGCGTCGTCCTGCGCCAGCATGCGGTCGATGTTCGCCAGGGCATACCGATGCATGCCGATCTGCGCGTCCATGTACGACTTGTCGAACTGCGGCCCCGTTATGCCCTGGAGCACCTGCAGGTTGCGCGCGTTGGCCTGCATCACCGGCCCGCTCATGGGATGCGCCGCCAGCACGCCCTCCAGTTCCTGCACCATCTCCAGCGTCACGCCCGGCGGCAGCGTCCTGTCCACGGCCGCGCCGCCCTGTTCGGTGTGGCCCGCGTGCCCGTTTCCAGCCGATGCCGGGGCCTGCTCCACGACCACGTGGCTCTCCGTGGGGGCCTGCGCCGGGGTGCCCGGACGCGCCTCCTGCAACGCTTTGTCCAGCGAGGAGGGGGTCGTGGCGCCGCTGGCCGCCGGGTTGGAATGCGGCATGGTGGCGATCTGGTAGTTCTCGGTGTGCACCATGCGCTGAAGCAGGCCGCTGTTCTCCGTCTGCATCAGCATCTCGCGGGTGTGCAGCGCGTTGCTGTGGTCCCCGAGCATGCTCTGCGCAAAGTCGCGCACCTCGGCGCTGGTGGCACGCCGGGTGGCCAGCGCGGATGTCTGCAACTCACCCAGGTCCACCGCGCTCAGAAACGCGTGCACAGCGCGGTCGTTGTCGTCGCTCGCCTCGCGCTTCTGCGCCCCGGCGGCGGCCGGCAACGCCGCCACCGCCATCACGAGCATCATTCCTTGCAGCCTCATCCTTCACCTCCTGCCTGCGTGTTCCGCCTCCGGCCGGGCATCTGCCGGCCTTCGCGCCGATCGGGAGCGAAGAACGATTGCATACATCGGGCACGCAGACCGTAAAAACCGCGACTCAAGTCTCTATGGGACAAGAACATACGACAACCACGGCCCGAACCGCGGAGGCTCCCGGCCGCGAGGCCATGGCGTCGAGCGGCGCCCTGGCGGGGACAGGCAGCCGGGCGGCCTACGAACGCGACTCATGGGCAGGATCGGCACCGCGGACGGGCGGGGACAAATGAGGCGTGGCGGCAGACCCGGTGTCCGCCGCCACGCGCGTTATTCGACGATATGGCCGATCGTCCGCCCGCCATCCGGTGGTGGGGATGAACCCCGTCAGCCGTTCACCTCGTCACATCAGCCGGGCGCGGATCTGCTCGGCCATCTGCAGGTGCGACGCGACGGCGGTGCGCATCTGCTGCAGCGTGCCGCGGATGTCGTCGCCCAGCGCGCCGGTCTGCGCCAACATGCGGTCGATGTTCGACAGGGCATAGCGGTGGGCGCCGATCTGCGCGTCCATGTAGGACTTGTCGAACTGCGGCCCGGTGACGCCCTGCAGCACCTGCAGGTTGCGCATGTTGGCCTCCATCACCGGCCGGCTCATGGGATGCGCCGCCAGCATGGCCTCCAGCTGCTGCACCATCTCCGGGGTTACGCCCGGCGGCAGCGCATGGGCCGCGTGCCCGCCACCCTGCATGTTGCCGTGTCCCGCGTGCGCGCCGCCCTGCGTGTTGCCGTGCCCCGCGTGCGCGCCGTGCCCGCCGGTGCTGGCGGAAGCCTGCCCGGCCACGGTGCTGGCGGCCGCCGGGTTGGAGTTGGCGTTGGGGCCCACCGGGACCTGTGCGGTCGCCGTGCCGCCGCCGGTCGCGGCCGGGCCACCTGCCGCCTGCCCGGCCCCCGCGATGCCGCCCGCCGCGGGGTTGGAATGGGGCCGGACGCCCTCGGACCCTTCGGCGTGGGCCATCCGCTGCACCAGGCCGCTGTTCTCCGTCTGCATCAGCATCTCGCGGGTGTGCAGCGCGCTGCTGTGGTCCGCGATCATGCTCTGCGCAAAGGTGCGCACCTCGGCGTTGGTGGCGCGCTCCGTGGCCAGCCGGGAGGTCTGCACCTCGCCCAGGTCCACCGCGCTCAGGAACGCGTGCACCGCGCGGTCGTTGTCGTCGCTCGCCTCGCGCGCCTGCGCCGTGGCGCCCACCGGCAGCGCCGCCACCGCGATTGCGACCATCATTCCCTGCAACTTCATTCCTGCATTCTCCTGCCTCGTGGTTCCCCTGGGGCCGGACACCCTGCCCGGCCATTGCACATCCGCCGAAAAGTCGGGGCGGGGGACCTGTGCAAACATTGGGCGCACACACCGCGCACGAGGCAGAATCCAGCTCCCGTGGAACGGAAAGGACGAAAAGCATCGCACCACGCCAGGAGAAACGCCGCGAATCAGGATTGATCTCACACCGAAAATCCGCCAGGCGCTGGATCGGGACGATCGCTGTCATTCTGAGGGAGGCGCCGCGCGCAACCATCGCTCTCGCACGGAACGCCTGCGCGCCGACCGAAGAATCTTTATCGGAAACGGGTGGCTTCTCGCGCGGCATCCGACGTAGCCGACAGGATCATCCGCCCATCGTAAAGATCCTTCGGTCGGCGCGCAGGCGTTCGTGCATCTGGACAGGACAGGGTGCGCGCCTCCCTCAGGATGACACCGTGGGCCGAATCGTGTACCAGATCGTTTGCGGATCCGGGATGACTCAACCTCCCCCAGCAGTTTTGGGGGAGGTGGGCGAGGTTTACGAGCCCGGAGGGGGCGCTCCCCGGGCTCTGCCGAAGTGCGATCGAATTCTCCCCTCTCCGCGAGGAACGAGCGGGGAGGGGTTGGGGGAGGGGCACCCCGGCGGGCGCCAGTCCGATGCCTGTCGCCGTTCCGCGATCTCTCGGCCACCCAAACCTCCCCCAGCCGTTTTGGGAGAGGTGGGCGAGGTTTACGAGCCCGGAGGGGGCGGACCGCGAAACCGGCCGACAGGCCGCGTTCCCCGCCCCACGCCACGTGTTTCGCCCGGCTGGTGAGCGGGGCCGCGGGGGGCGTCGCCCGCGGGGCCATTGCTGGTGCGCGGCGCGGCGGCTAGTGTCGCGTGATGCAGGAAACGGATCGGGTCCGGGCGGCCGGGCTCGCGCGAGACGGACCCAGGATCAGGAGGGGGAAGCGCATGGACCGTCCTGCACGGAAAGGGGGAATCCTGCCGGCGCCCGCGTGCGACCTGCTGGACCGCCTGACGGGCGAGATGGAGGTGCCGTTCACGCTCACGGACCTGCACGGCACCGTGGTGGCCTCCACCGGCGGGCGCGCGGCCGGCCGGGTGGAGCGGCGGGTGGTGCCGGTGCTGGAGAACGGGCAGGCGCTGGAGGCGGGGGGCGAGTGGGGCGCGCCCGGCGACGAGCCCGGCGTCTTTGTCCCCGTGCGCCTGTCCGGCCGCCTTGCCGGGGTGCTGATGGCGCACGGGCCGCCGGAGCGGGTGCGCCCCGTGGCGCGCATCTGCGCGGTGGCCATCGGGCTGGCGCTGGACTTTGCCGAGGCGGCGTCGTCGCTGGGGCGCGAGAACATCAACCCCGGCTGGCTTCTGTACCGGCTGCTGCGCGGCTCGCGCGAAGAAGCCATGCACGCCCGCGTGGTGGCGGCCATCTTTGGCTGGAACCTGTGCGTGCAGCGCGTGGCGGTGGTGGTGATGGCGCCGGCCCCGCTCTCCGCCGGCCCCGATCCGCTGGACCTGATCGACCGCCTGCTGGGCCCCGCCGCGCGCACGACGCCGTTCGGGCAGCTGGACGATGCGCAGTGGGTGGTGCTGCCGGAGTACGACGCCCGCGAGTCGCGCGCGCGGCTGCGGGAGCTGGCGGAGAGCATCCGGATGCAGATGGCGCCGGCGGAGGTGCACGTGGGGATCGGCGAGCCGCACCTGCCGGTGAGCCCGGTGCTGGCCGTGCGCCGCTCGTACCGCGAGGCCATCTACGCCGCCCGCCTGGGCCCCCGGCTGCGCCAGGGGCACGGCGTGCACGAGCTGCGGGGGCTGGGCTCGGCCGCCTTCTTTGCCCCCAGCAGCCCCAGCCGGCGCAACCTGGCGGCGCTGGTGCTGGAGCCGCTGCGCGACCAGCCGGCCGTGGTGGAGACGCTGCGGGCGTACCTGGCGAGCAACATGTCCGTGGCCGACAGCGCCGCCGCGCTGGGCGTGCACCGCCACACCGTGCGCAACCACCTGGAGCGCGCGTTCGACCTTACCGGGCTGGACCCCCGCTCGCTGGAGGGTGCCGTGCAGCTCAAGCTGGCGTTGCTGGTGGCCGCCTCCGACCCCGACCTGCGCGCCTGACCGCGCCACCCACCGAGAGCTGACCGATGGCCTACCGGGAGTTCCAGGACGAGCAGGGACGCGGCTGGCGCGTGTGGGACACCTTTCCGCAAAAGCCGCAGATCGTGGCGCCCGGCTTCGAGAAGGGGTGGCTGAGCTTTGAGACGGAGGGCGAGAAGTTCCGGCTGGTCCCCATTCCGCCCAACTGGGAGACCGGCTCCGAGCTGCGCCTGCGGGGGCTGCTGCAGGCTGCGCGGGAGCGGGTGTGAGGGGTGAAGGGGTGAAGGGCGGCTTTGTCGCGACCCTCGGGGGCCCTCTCCCCCGCCAGGCCTTTCGCTCGTTCCTCGCGACGGCTGGCGACCCCTCCCC
>DASQBH010001530.1:0-4154 GCA_035635315.1 Longimicrobium sp. | reverse complement strand
CTTCCCGTTCGCGACCAGGCGCACCGGGCAGGGGAACTCTTCGCCGGGCCGCGGCCCCGCCCGCGCCGGCAGGGCGCCGCCGGTCAGGGCGGCCCCTCGGGGAGCTGGCCGATGTCGATGGCGGCGTAGATGCCGCTCCAGCCGATGAACCGGTTGTCGCAGGTGGCCGGGTTCGGGACGTGCCGCCGCGTCCCTTCGAGGATCAGGTAGATCGGCTGCCTCCCGCCCCGCCTGAGCCGCAGCCCGGTGAGGTCGGAGCTGCGGCTCCGGGGGTCACGCTCACTTGAGGCTCGGGCCGGAGGCGACGCTCGCCATGATCACGCCCGGGACGCTCCGGGCCTTCTTCAGGTCGAGGTGGTACCGTTTCGCCATGGTCCCGACGAACCACTGCATCTCGTTCGTGACCAGGACCACCGGGCCGCCCGCTTCCTCCGCCGGCCGCGGTTCCGCGAACGCCAGGACGGCGCCGTTGCTGACGGGCGCCCCCTCGGGAATCAGGTGGAGGTCGATGGCGGTGTAGATCCCGTTCCGGTCGATGAACAGGTTGTCGTACGTGCTCAGGTTCGGGATGAGCCGCCGCGTCCCCTCGAGGATCAGGTAGACCGGCTGGTGCTCGCCGATCGCCTTGATCCGCAGCCCGTTGAGGTCGGGGCGGGGAGCGTCGGCCGGGGCAACGATCCCGATCTGGAGATCGAGCGTGCCGGGGGCCCCGGTCGCCTGGTCCTGCGTCATGGTGTCCGACATCGTTCCCTCCGTCGTATGGGGTGAGCGTCCCGGGCGGGGCGGCGCCCTTGCGTCCGCCTTGCTTGGTCCCGGGACGCGCGTGTAATATCCGCCAGTACTCTCAAAGGCGTTTCCCGCGCTTCATCAAAGCGGGTCTTTGATTCGTGCTCTCCCTTACGCTCCTCGGCGACCCCGCCCTCAGCGGCCCCGGCGGCCCCGTTACGGGCCGCGCCATCTACCGCCGGCGCCTGGCGCTCCTGGCCGTGCTGGCCGTGGCGCGCGGCCGGCCGGTGGGGCGCGAGCGGCTTCTCGCCCTCCTCTGGCCCGAGCTGTCGGCCGAGGCCGCGCGCCACAACCTCTCGGAGACGCTCTACGTCCTGCGAAAGGAGCTGGGGGAGGAGGTCGTCACCTCCCTGGGCGACGAGGTGGCGCTGAACCCGGCCGCGCTGCGCAGCGACGTGGCGGAGTTCCAGGCGGCGCTGGAGGAGGGGAGGCGGGAGGACGCGGTGCGGGCGTACGGGGGGCCGCTGCTGGACGGATTTCACGTCTCCGACGCGCCCGACTTCGAGCGCTGGGTGGACGCGGAGCGGGACCGCCTGGCGCGCGCGTACGCGCGCGCGCTGGAGGAGCTGGCCGCGGGCGCGGAGGGCAGCGGCGACCCGGTTGGCGCCGCCGGGTGGTGGCGCCGGCTGGCCGCCCACGACCCGTACAGCTCCCGCGTGGTGCTGCGGCTGGCGCGGGCGCTGGACGCGGCGGGGGAACGGGCGCCGGCCCTGCGCGCGGCCGCCGCGCACGCCACGTTCCTCCGCGAGGAGCTGGGGGTGGAGCCCGACGCCGAGCTGGCCGACTTCGTCGCGCGGCTGCGCGCGGAGCCGCCGCGCCCGCCGCCACCGCCGCCGGTGGATGCGCCCCCCGCGCCGGTGAATGCGCCCGCCGCCGCGGTGGACGCGGCCGGGCCGTTGGACGAAGCCGCCGCCCCCGCCCCCACGCCGGAGCCGGCGGGCATTCCGCCCCCCGCGCGCCGGCGGCGCTGGCGGTCCTCGCGCGCGGCGGCGTACCTGGGCGGCCTTACCGGCGTCCTGGTCCTGGCCGCCGTCCTGGCGGTCGCCCGCGCCCCGGCACCGCACCCGGCCGCGCCGGCCCCCCGCTACGATCCCCTCCGCGTCGCCGTCCTCTACTTCGACGACAACACGCCCGGCGACTCCCTGGCCTACCTGGCGGACGGGCTGACCGAGACGCTGATCGACCGGCTCAGCGAGGTGGCCGCGCTGCACGTGGTCTCCGCGAACGGGGTCCGGCGCTACCGGGACGCCCGGGTGCCGTTCGACAGCATCGTGGGGGAGCTCGGGGCGGGAAGCCTGGTGGGCGGAAGCATTCAGCGCTCCGGCGACAGCGTGCGCGTCACCGTGCGCCTGATCGACGGGGAGAGCGCAAAGCACCTGGAGAGCCGGACGCTCGTGGCCCCCCGGGGGGAGCTGTTCGCGCTGGAGGACGAGCTGGCGGACGGGGTGGCGGGGTTCCTTCGCCGGCGGCTGGGAGAGGAGGTCCGCCTGCGCGACACCTGGCGGGGAACGCGCAGTGCCCGCGCGGCCGAGCTGGTGCTGCGGGCGGAAAAGGCGCGCGACGACGCCCGCCGCACGGCCGGCGGCGCGGACGCGGCGCTCGCCGCCCTGGCCCAGGCCGATACCCTCCTGGCCCGCGCGGAGGCGCTGGACGGCCGCTGGGTGGAGCCGCCGGTCCTGCGCGGCTGGGTGGCGCTGGACCGCGCGGTGCTGGTCGCGGGGCCGCGGCGGATCGGCACCCTGGAAGCGGCGCTGGGCCACGCCGGACGCGCCCTTCGGCTGCGGGAGGGGCACGCCGGGGCGCTGGAGGTGCGGGGCACGGCCGCCTGGCGGCTGATCGTCGAAGCGCCGGAGCGGGCGACGGAGAGCGGGTGGATGGAGGCGGCCGGCCGGGACCTGCGGGGGGCCGTGGAGGCGGACCCGCGCCTGGCGACGGCCTGGAGCACGTTGAGCCAGTTCCTCCGCTTCACCGGGCGTCCGGCCGAGGCGGAGCGCGCGGCCGCCCGGGCGCTGGAGGAGGACGCCTTTCTGGTGGCGCCCGAGGTGGGCACCGAGCGCCTGTTCCGCGCCGCGCTGGTGCTGGAGCAGTACGGGCGGGCGCGGGAGTGGTGCCGCGCAGGCCGCCGCCGCTTTCCCGCCGACTACCGCTTCGTGGAGTGCGAGCTCACCCTCCTCGCGCGCGACGCGTCCGCCGGGGCCTCGCCGGACTCGGCGTGGCGGCTGGTGCGGAGCATCGAACGGCTGGACCCGCCCGCGCGGGCGCGCACGGCCGGGCGGGCGTACGCGCCCGTGTACCGGCGGATGATGGCCGCCGCCGTGCTGGCGCGGGCGGGGGAGCGGGACAGCGCCCGCGCCCTCGTCGCCCGCGCCCGCGCCGCCACCCGGGACGAGCCGGAGCTGCGCGTCTCCCTTCTCTACGACGAGGCGTACGTCCAGTGGCTGCTGGGAGACGTGGGCCGGGCGGCGGCGCTCCTCGACACCTTTGCCACCGCCCAGCCGGGCTTGCGCGACTACCTCACCCGCGACCCGCTCTTCCGCTGGCGGCCGTCACGCTGACCCGTTCCGGCTCCAGGGAAGGATGGGCGCGACCACGACCCCGTCGCCGCCGTTGGTGGATGGATCGCTCCGGATCACGACGGCGATGCCCGGGGAGCATGGCTCCTCCATCGGCGCGGCAGCGCCCGGCGCGGGGTTCTGGTACTCGGTCCCGGGAAGGTGTCCCATGAGCAGAAAGTTGTCGGCCGTGACGCTTTCATGCAGGCGCTTGACGTAGTCGCCGCCGAACATCCGGGCGTAGTACGGAATCGCGAACTTCTCGATCGCCGAGATGCTGTAGAACAGGCAGTCGAACTTGCTGCCCTCGATCGTTACCTTGCCGGTTGTGCTGCCCGGGCCGCGGGTGCTGAGGACGAGGTCCGTGATGACGATGTCCGATGTAGACGCAGGGGACGGCCCGGGCGTGTGGATGGGACCGAACCACCCTCGCATTCCGCTCTTCACCTGCGCGGCGACCTTCGCCGGAACGTCCTTTTTCTTCGCGTACGGCCCCAGGACCTCGTGGTTGCCGTGCGCGTCGGGTGTGAGGGAGACGACGTAGTATGCCTTCCCCTTGCCGCGAAAGCCGTCGGCGGCCTCTCCCAGCCGGCGGATGAGCGTGGCCGGGATCTCTTTGGCCCACGGGCTGGGGAATGAATCGGTTGCCATGGTTTCCTCGCCGGGTTGGATGGTGGATGCTGCATGCCATTTCCATTGTGCGGAGGCGTTCCGCCGCGGGGCGTCCGGAACGGCGCCCGCGGGAGAGTATGCGCATCCCCCGTCAAAGACTTTTCCCCACCTCCGTCAAAGCCCCCCCGGATCCCGAAATCCCTC